>CAUUKK010000011.1:0-11141 GCA_963545805.1 uncultured Candidatus Saccharibacteria bacterium | reverse complement strand
ATGAAGGTATCGCGACGTATTTTGAAGCTGAATTTGCAAAAAACCGTAAAGAAAAACAGTTTTTCATCAAAACAGTACTTGAACGATCCGATAAAGAAAATGAAAAAATACTTGAAAAATTACGCGACCAATTAGATTCCAATTTTTATGATTATAAGACGATATTCTTTAATGGTAACGGTGAACTTCCGCGCTGGTCCGGATACTCACTTGGGTATTATTTGGTTAAAAAATATCTGGAAAAAACCGGAAAGAAAATTGAGGAAGCATTCTTTGATAATTATATGGATTTCAAGATTGTATTATAGGAGGTATTTATGATGAATGATATAAATAACATGATTTTTACGTCTGAGTTTGACGAGTCGTGGCAGAAAATAGCTGAAATAAAAGATGAGGATTTTGGTTTTAATTCGACGAGAATTGAGATTGGAAAAACTAGATTTTGTGTAAGATGTGTGCTACTAGGAAAAAATAATCAAATTTGTGTTATTAGATCAGAAAAATATGGTTATATGCAGTTGCCTGGCGGAGGTATTGAAGGCGGAGAGAGCATTGTAGACGGTTTGAAGCGCGAAGTTAGAGAAGAGGCAGGTGCTTTGATTAAAGATATCAAGCCAATGGGCTATGTTTTAGAAAGACGAGAAGATGCTCAAAATACACATGAATGGGACCGGTATATTTCTTTTGTGTTTAGTGCTACTTTTGATAAGTATGTCGGAACTAATTATGTCGGTAATGAAATTGGCGAAGATTTTAAGCCAATCTGGATTGAAGTTGGGGATTTTATTGCTGAGAAACAAAAAGATGCTAAGAACAAAAAATATAGTGGATATTTTTCAGATAAACGTGATTTAGAGATTGTGAAATATTATTGCGAGAATGATATGCTCATAAAAAGGTAGATAATAGGCGATTTTTATTGCATAAAGGATTTTAGAAAAAGCAAGATTGGTATGGAAAGATTGAATAAAAACCGTGAGGATATACCGCAATTATCGAATAATGATCGGCCGGATTTTCCTTCGTTTAGAGGTGATATTGTTGAAGGATTGCCAAAAAATACGGAAATGAAGAATCTGGAAGAAATACATAACTATGAAATTAATATGGTGGCTGAGAATCCTGATGTTTTGGGCTACAATATTGATAGTAAGCTTATTATTTGGCCAGAAAGAAGAGCGCAAGCCATAAAAGTTAAAGAGTTCTTAGATGCTGGCGGAGATATAAATATAATATCAGAGCGACTTGGGCAGCCAGTGGAGCGAATACAGGAGGCAGTAAATGATGAGCTTCTAAAAGACCAATTATTGGATGATACTTTAGCAAAGCTACCAGAGGGGGTAAAATTAAGGATCAATCCACATGCTCCATCGTCGGCGTTTTCGGTAGCAAATTCAGAAAAGTTTGTGAATGAAAAGGGTGAAAATAGATTCTACATTAATAGCGACGTAATGTCGCAGGTTAGAAAAATTAGAGAGAAAGCTGCTGGATCAGAGCTGCTGGTTGTTATGAATCAACTGCATAAAGGCGAGGATGGTAAACTGACTAGTAATATCCCAGAAAATTCATCGGATTATATTTTGCTGTGCCATAGTTTTGTGGAACAAAGTGGATATTCTGAACAAGCTGGAAAGGGGTTAGTTTTAGAGCTTGGAAATGAATGTAATATGAGTCACGAAAGTAATGGTTTTTTATTTAAAACTGAAGCCTTTGCTGACACGGTTGATACGGAAGCTTATGCAAATCTTTATTTTGAGACTGCAAAAACCTTAAAAACTTCTTTTCCTGATATTAAATTATCACTGACTGGCACCGCGTTCTATGATTACGATTTTACGAGGCAAGTCATAGACCAAATTCAGGCCAGAAAAGTTGCTGATGAGTTAGTAAAAGATACTAAACTAATTGATGTGATTAGTTTTCATCCATATAGGAAAACCGTTGAAAGCCCCGCTCCTTTTATGAGTAAAGGAAAAGGGCTTAGTGAGTCTGAGATAAGGGAAAGGTCGGAAGTATACTGGCAGTCTCTTAGTAATGAAGAAAAAGATTCGATTAGAGGTGAAATACTTAGTAATTTACTTGATGAAGAAAGGGTTGCAGTTTCCGGGTTATCTAGCGAGGAAATTGAGAATAGTATTGCGTATAGAGCGTACGCTAACTTTGACTGTCAATTAAAGGCATTGAGAAATATTGCTGATCAAATAGGTGCTGAAGTCACTGTCGGTGAAATAAGTTTTTATGCAGGGGAATGGGGGGAGTCGGTTAACGAAAATGAACAAGAGAAAAATGCAGTCTATGGACGCGAGAAAGGATATACAAGCTTCTTGTGGCCTGGAGAGCAAATAGTAAAACATGAAAACCCGAAGCGGCGTAAAACGCTTGAGACTTGAGTGAAAAAGGGTGGTATAATGTAAAACATGGAAACAATTAATCAATCTTCTACGCCTGGAGAAATATTAAAAGGCGACAGGATAGTGTCCACTATTGAATCTCTAATGAACGGCGAAAACAACCAAAAAATTATGGAAAATCTGAAGATGTATCGTGATGCCGGTAGAGGCTCAAGGGTTTCCATTTTTCATGAGAACATTGAGGAATCCGAAAAAACAATGGTTATGACTGGGGCAGTATATGACAAAATGAAATCTCTAGCAGAAAAAACCTCAGAAACGAAAAAAGAACACGCCTTCTTAGTTTTAGGTTGGGTGCAAGGCGGAAACTTTTTGTTTAACGGAATAGCTAGCGACGTCGATATTAATGAAGAGACGAAAAAAGCTATCTATGACAAAAATCCAGAATGGGAGGCAGATGACTCGGCGGCAGATTTTAATGTTATTCTATCGGTATATTGGCAAGCAATTAACGGCCATATCGATAAAATGAAAGCCTCCGGTCTAAAACCACTAGTCAGTCTTGGACATACACACCCAAACGCTTCCGAATCGTATGGTAACTATTCGCTGCCAGACTTGGTGGGCTTCTCGATGCAAGAAGAGACAATTCGCGGAAATCGTGATAGCGATGAGGTTGAATATTGCCATATTGTATTGCCGGAAAACGGCGACGTAGATTGTATGACTTTCGACAAAGAAACTGGGCGATTTAAAAAGGTAGCCAATGTAATGTCAGTTGGACAAAACGGAGAAGATAAGGTTCCGGCATATACTTTTGAAAGTCCAAAAACTCTTTCTGAAACGTCTTATGTAAAAGAAAAAAATGAATCCGAAGATGATAAACTGTACGATGATTGTATCGATGAAATTATTCGAAAACATCAGTGGGATAATATGGTCGAATAAAGCCAAGGGACTAGAATTGTTTTCTCATCTTAACGCGGTGCAGGGAGTATTACTAATTCATACTATAAAATAAAGTATAATAGTTGTTATCGCCTGGCATAAATGTTCTATTTGTTTTTCTCCTCATGGAGTTGTCTGGCTTCGCGGCGGTAATATTCGTCGAAGTAAAAATAAAATGTACAGTAAACTAACTCTTGTGTGTAAAAGTTTTATAGATTACTGCCGCCTACTTTACCTGTTTATTATATCCAAAACATAACATCCCGGATGTTTTTTTCTGGATTGATGGATTTAACTTCTCGCCGTAACACGAGATCAATCTGATGGAATTCAAAATTATTAAAACGGAGTAACGTTGGAAAATGATCATAATAAAAATCTAGAAAATCTGCACTTATGAGTACATAATGCTTATCACCTTTAGTAAAAAGATACACCCACGTATCAGGCTCGACCTGATAGTGATTTTCTTCGATAAATTCATCAAAACCGTAAGCTTCGATAATATCTTTGTGCTCTTCCTTAGATAAGTACATAAGAAATATTATAATACAAAATTAAAAGTCGGCAACTTGTGCCGACTTTCTGAAGATATTTGGTTGCGTGACTAAATTTTGTGTGTAGGTGCATTCTTGCCATACTTGCGAGGCTTTATATCTGCATTTTCATCTATTAGATAGTCATCATGATTAGTCCATGCATCTCTAAGATATATAACGTTTCCGTAGGTATCTATTGTAGCATGTCCATGGCCGCAACCGTCTCCGGCTGCAGCCAACTCGGCAATTTCATCATATAATATTAAATATGAATAAAATAAACGTATTGATCACTCGCGCTAACGGAAATCTAGATAGCAAAGTAGAAGCTATTAAAAAGGCCGTCAAAGAAGCTGAGCAATATGTATATCCAAAACTGAAGGTTGACCGGGATATTGATTTGCTTGTTACAAATCGCCTATACGACATCATCATTCCTGACGATGGAGTTGGCGGACGCACGCAAACTAGCGACTTTATTGAGTTTGCGATAGATGAAGAAAAAGCAACTGAAAATCTGATTTCTGAGATGGTTACCCACGAACTCTGCCACGCAGCTCGCTGGGGTAAAAACGACGAGTGGATCAACTCACTACTTGATGGAGTAATTAGTGAAGGTATCGCAACTTATCTTGAGGCAGAATTCGTTAAAGATCGCAATGAAAAAACAGTATTCATTAAAACTATTCTGGAATGAAGCGATGAGGAAAATGAAAAGATTCTTGAAAAACTTCGTAGTCAGCTGGATTCAAATTATTACGATTATGACACGATCTTCTTCGGTGGAAGTAATAACCTTCCCCGCTGGTCCGGGTATTCACTCGGGTATTATTTAGTTAGAAAATATCTTAAGAAAACTGGTAAGAAAATTGAAGACGCTTTTGCCGATAAATATGCAGACTTTAGAGCAATAGTATTGTAAATGAAAAAGCACGGAGAGTCTCGTGCTTTTCTTTGGGAGATTTGGTTTCTTTTAAGTTCTCTGGATATTGTTGAAACATTGCGCCCTAGGTTTTTGACTATCTCGTGAATGCTCTTTGAATTTTTGCGCAATTTTTCAATTACTACTCGTTCTTCATACGAAAGTTGTGTATACTTTTTAACTTAGACAGTAACTTGTAGTTTTACGATGGATGTACTATATAATATATAACTTGTGAATAAATGGAGCATTACAATTATGCAAATGACTGAAAATGAATTAAGTGAGGTTATCTCAAGGTTTCAAATGCCACAAGGTCGATATTTAATAGAACAAGAAGGCTCATTTGGAAGAGGTGAGTTTTTCTGGATTATTAAAAACCAGTCTACTAATCAAAAGTATCTACTAATGAATACTTACTCTCATCATGGTGTCGAGGCGGAGCTTGAGTGTTATCGCGAAGAGGGATTCGATAATTTAGAGGCCATTCCGAGGAGAATTGAAACTTTGGAAATCCCAAGTGATGCGGAAGATGAAATCTCTAAATATCTTTTTGGATTTTATTCTATATTTGAAATTAAGTCATAAAAAAGAGGAGTATAAAATACTCCTCAATAAAACGGTTTTTCAAGAATTATGGACATATGCTTTTATCCCAGATGGTGATATATTCAGTGTTTGGTTCTCTTAAAAACACAATATTCCCACTTGAATCAAGGGTCTTAAGCTAATCAAGTTTTTCAAAAAGTCAAAAGGTCCACTTCTGTGGACCTGTGTTACGATAAAAAAGATTTAGTTTTTGACCTTTAAGACCCGCTTTGGGATCTTAAAGGCCTTTCTCACTGCTTTGTGTAAAATTTCAGGTATTTGACTAGTCCATTCCGAATCCGGTATGTCACTCCAAAAGTTGTCAAGTTCAAATTCTAATTTTGGACAGATTTCATCAAATCCTTCGCCAAGTCTTGGATTGTCCGGAGATTTACCAACCTTGTATATCAGTAATTTGAGCTTAGCTCTTTTCTCGTTTTCTGACCTTAGGGACGTAATAATAAAGTCTCCGGGTCTCAAAAATACTGTTTTGTACTTCTCATAGTCGGTCGGAGCGTATGCTTCTTCTTCCAACAGGGTCCAACTATTAAATCCTTTTTTAGCCTTTCCATCTGCATCAACTACGAATCTTTTGCCTAACTGTCTCTCGGCGCTTTCATAACCTCTGTAGCCTTCATAGCATTGATGTGTAAGCTTAACATCGGTATATAAACTTACTTCGTCATAATTTCCTGCCGGCCATGTAATATCTCTTCCCATAACTTTTCCTCCTTATAATAAAAAAACGGTTACGACAAATAAATAAAACAAACCTCAGGGATAAACACAGAAACAACAAGTCTAAATCTTTTGCTGTAAAAGTGCCTAAACCACGAGGTTTACGGTCATATTATAGAATACTTTTCCGATTTGTCAATACAACTTATGAAAAACCCCGCCGAAGCGAGAGCTTTTAACAAAGTGCATAGGTTAGTCACAAGCTGTTTATTTTTTCGGTCACCTCTTCCATAGAATGACGACCAAAATTACGTAGCTTGGTCAAGTCGGCATTCCTCGCCTCTTCAATCGTATTTATCCCAGCGCGTTTCAGACTGTTATAAGTACGAAATGATAAGTTGAGTATCTTAATTGGACCGTCAACAGGTTTTGTTTTTCCGTACTTCTTCTCATAATACTCGAGAGTTTTCCTTGCGACAGATAATTCCTCTTCCGTTGCCAATAAACGCGATTGAATTTCTAACCTGCTCTCCATCAGCAGTTCTAATTGTCGCTTTATGCCTGGACGTTTCAGTTTTCTTTCTGCTTTTGCCAGAATCTGCTTAATGCGCTCTCTGGTAGAGTAATATTTTTGACAGATTTCTTCAAATGACATGTGCTCGCAGCCCAATCCGTAGTGAAGCTTCAAAACTGTGTTCTCCTTCTCGAATAAACCTGAGCGAAGAAGATCATAAAGGCAATTTTTCTGCTCATCTGACATTGGGTTTTCCCAAAACTTTTTGATTAATTCGGAGTTATTTTCATTAGCAATAATATTAACCAGAAAATACTCCTCATTAGAAAGTTTTGTGCGTAAACTATGCTGTTCTAATACTTCTTTGATTTTCTTGGCTTTTTTAGGGCCGATTCCATCGATACTGGTGAGACTATCAATGCAGGAATTTTCGGTCGAAATCCCCCATATCCGCCATGGCTTCGACGAAGTCATTCAGACTATTCTTGGCATCATCATAATTTATATTTTCGTGAGAAGTATGAGTATTTTCCATAGTTTAATTTTAGCATTAACTAGAATAATTGATTGCGATCTCGAAAGAGGTCTTCTTTTTATTCAAAGTCATTAAAAAGGACTAAATACATCGAACAACATTGCACTCCATGAACTTGAGATGCACGTTACGACGCGTGTCTTGGCGGAGTGGCTAATCGTAGTAATCGGGCTGATTTTTTGTACAGTTTATAATATAATTTTAATAGTTAAACAGGACTCGTTATGGGTGAAAAACTTGAAAGAAGTGAGGTAATTGAATCAACATCCGATAATATTGAAACTACTTGGGATGATCTTAGAAAAATACCTTTTCCGCAAGAAACTTCCTTAGCCGAAAAAACAAAAACTGAGAATTTTCTAAAGTCGAGCATTGATCGAATCCGTGAATCGAACTTAGATGTCGATAATACGCTCGTAGAAGAATATATGAACAGCGAGCTATTTGATATGCTTGGTGATAAAAATGTCGACATTACGTCAATTAAGCCGGTCCAAGAGCAACTGTTAAAGATACCAGAGGAGTCAAGAAAACTTTTTGTGGATATTGTCAATGTGTATCCGTCTAATGAAAACTGGCGACCATATTTTATGGCGACGCTGAATAGTTTTAATAACGAAAAATTCTCGGAATTATTGCACTCCGTCTCGACGTCAGAACAACCAATAGATATAGATGCATTCAGTAAAATCATTATGCATAAAGACAATTACTTAGGTTTATCAAGTGCAGAAGATTTAGGGAAAATAGATACAATTGTCAATGAAAGAATCGATGAAGCTCGAATAAACAATGATACTGAAGCCTTTGAAAATTTTTCGCTTTTAAAGAAATATAACCTTTCGCTCGATGAATCGAAAATTTTGGTACAAAAATACGGTTACAAAGTTGAAAATGTATCGACTGAGAAATATGCTGAAATGCGAGATTTTCTTGGAAATCTAAAACAACTTGTGGTTACGCGTAATATCAACGATTTTGAATCGATGTTAGAAAATTCACCAGACACGGAACTTTCGCGATATCCAGATTTTCAGATAGGTGCCCAGAGATTATACTCAGATAGTTACAAGCGAGAGTTATTCAATCCTAGTAATAAAGAAATAGTTTTGGAAGATGGCGTCAAAATTGTTGATGCTGGCACTAATTTTAAAATGATCGTGAGGTCAGATGGTGCTTTTTCTAATTACGGTCAAGAGAAATTTGTAAATTACGCAAAACAATGGAATAGGCCATCGCGAGCCACGCTGTCATTCTCCACATCACTGATTTCCGCTAACCATTTATTCTACTACGGCACAAGTGCGGCATCGGCTGAAAACCCAACCGTTACATATGGGTTTTCAAATATCGATGATGATGCAGTTGTAGAGAATTCTCTTGGGGATGATGCAACCATACACAGAAGAAGACGCACTCTAGATGTTAGTAGTTATAACGACTATCAAGGAGTTTCGCCGACCACCTATGATGGATGCGGGCAACGCTTTATGAGTATTGATGATATGATCGATGATAGTAGCTCTGTTATACATACTGAAACTGTAATGTCTAGATTTTATATAGACGAAAACGGTATAGAACAACGTCGTCAGCCGGATTACGTTGTTTACATTAAAACTTCAGAAAAGTACCATGATGATTTAAAATATGAACAGTCGAAAAAAGCTGCTGCTGATTTCGGGATACCCGTTGTGATAGTCGATGCTAAACGAACTCTATCTGAGAATGGTCGCCAGATGGGGGAAAAAGTACAAGAAATGCAACATGGATGGAGTGTAGATAATGCCATGCAAATTATACAGCAATACTCCAATAATGCTATTCGCCAAACTTCCGATGATATTGGCGAACTTGTTGATAAATATTTTCCAACAAATCAAGACGGAACGAATATCTTAGAATCCTTTGTTGCACAACAATTTTCTATGTCATCCGATGAAGATGGTCAAAAACTTTTTGATAACCTTATGGTATTAAATGCCAAAAAGAAGATACTTTCAAACGATTTTATGGTTAACCTCGTACGTAAAAACCCAAATATACAGGATAAAGTTAGTCTATATGAACAAGAATTGATAGGTGTCACCGTAAGACCTCAAAATGGTGAGGGGTTTGATGAATACCTGCAAAGAAAGGCATGTTACGAAATATGCGACGAAAACGGTATACCCCCTGCTGAAAGTCTTTTGAGAAATGGGTCGACAGAATTGCAAAGAAGGGTTGATGTTTGCAAACAATATGGCGTTCCGATGAATGAGGAAACTTTAGGTGTTTTATCGTATAATTTAGAGGAAAGTGCAAAAATTTGCCAAGAATATAATATTGAGCCTACTCAGAATATTGTAGTCCAATCGCCACACAAACTGCGTAGAAAAGTTCAGTTATGTAGATCAAATAGAATCGAAATAGATTCTTCAGTACTCGAGCAGTCATACGAACAATTAGAAGGTCTATCAAGAACATCGAATTCCGAAGATCAAAAAACGGATGCAGGTGATGATTTTGGTGATTTTTCAAATACAGTCTGGGAAAATGTGGATTGGGATGAAGAATGGCAATAATACTACAAGAACAACCTGAACCATGCCATAATAAAACAAGAGAAAATGGAGGTTTCATGACAAAAGAAGAAGTATTGTCTTGGTTAAGAGAAAATAATCGGCTACCTGGTTATTTTGATGACATTGAATTTGTTGGAATAGCAGATAAAAATGATGTCTACGCGTTTACTACTAAGAGTGGTGTTGTTCATGATATTGGACTTCCACGTCTTATAGTTATAGAAGATAATCGACCAAAAATAGTGTCCGGATTAGAATTTTCCAAGATAATAGGTAAACTATCGAAAAAGAATTAGCATTGTTATACTTTTCGTAATATTGTTATCGTGGAATAATCAATAAAATCATTGCGTATCAAATGATGACTTTTGGATTGACAACAAGAAACTCAAGATATAATCCCTGAGTTCTTCGAATTCTTTCTGGAGCCGCCTAGTATGCTTCGCATACAGGCGTCTGATTCGTCAATAATAAAATCCGAATGTCGAACCGACCAGAGTGCCCGTAATCACGCCTTATATACCTAATAAATGATTGTATTCTATGATATAATTGAACGATGAATAATTCCAGAGGAAAAGTTATCGTTCCTGCAAATGCCAACCCGTGGCCTCATGAACAACGTGTAGCTAAAATCCTCGCTCTTGCCGGACATGCCGTTGAATTCATTCCAGAATCGAATACTAAAACAGCCGATATTCTCCTTGATGGAGTTGAGTTCGAGGTTAAATCCCCAAAATCTGCAAATGCAAACTCGCTCGAGCATATCTTAAAGAAAGCCGTCAAACAATCTTGCAATATTATCATTGATACATCGAGAATGAAGAATATTAGAGACGATAACACACGGAGATTTCTCGTTAATCAGGCTAGACTCAGAAAACAGATTAAAAAATTAATCATGATCACAAAACAAGGCCAAATTATTGACGTTTCTGCTTTAATTTGATAATATGTGTATATCGAAGTTCTTGCACGGCGCCGAAGGTACCTACCGCAGGAGCTTCTTTTTTTTTGGTTCGTAGTATGATATGGTGAAGGGTATGAATCAGTCCTCCATATAGTTTCGGCTATATGCAGCAATCTGGCTGATTTTTGAGCGTATTATGGTATGATTAAATTAATAGTAAATAATTTAATCCAAAAAATATGGTAATTAATACACTTAGAAACCTCGATCAGGCGACGGATGGTGTATCCGATATGACGATCCCGGAACAAATGCCTTCGTTTGAAGATCACATACAAAGAAAAGACTTCTCCGACAAAAGGCGTAATTTTGAAAAACCGCAAGACAATTCCGATATAGTCGCTTCCACAGTAGTAGCATATATTCATTCAGACCTTACGAAGAAAAATGATTTCTATGGTAAGATAATGAAAAGTGAATCTGAAAGATGGTATCCTGGCATCAGAGGAACTAGAACTAGGGCCGCCGCTGAATTTGAAACATCGATGTTCGAAGAATGGAAACAAAATCTTCTAAACATGAACGGAAA
>CAUUKK010000010.1:0-11171 GCA_963545805.1 uncultured Candidatus Saccharibacteria bacterium | reverse complement strand
CAAGAATAATCAGATCGGGAAAAGTCCATTCCTGATGTTTTAGGCGACGAAAAATCACTTCGTACATACTTGCGGTATCATCGTTCTTACTGCTTTTAATTTTAAATTTACGGTATGCAGTGCGATCAGAAGCTCCATTTTGAAAAACCACCATACTGGCCACAGTATTGGAGCCCGAGATATGGGATATATCATAGCCCTCAATACGACGCGGTGGGTCTTTTAACCTTAAGAGCTGTTTTAGTTCTAGGAGGGCCTGATCCGAGGAAAGATCGAGAAATTCCTTATCAGAAAACACAATTTTTCGCTTCAAACCTTTGAGTCCGAAATATTCATCACGAAGTTTGGCGGCCTCTTCAAAATTGCCAAGAGAGGCGGCAGCCTTCATCTGTTTTTCAAGGTCAACAATGAGCTTCTCGCGATCGCCGTTTAAATAACGAATGAGAAAGCGTAGGTTCTTTTTGTAATCCTTTGGCGTTGTTTTACCAATCTCAATCCCCGGCGTAAGTCCTAAATCAGAGTTGAGAGTCTTTTTCCCGTCATAAGGTTTTTCATAAAATGGAAAGATTTTACGTAGGATTCTAAGAGCTTTAATAATGGTATTTTTCGCATAAAATGGCCCAATGTAAGTTGCGCCATCATCGATCGGATTTCTAGTAGTGGAAACATAAGGGACAGGATTGTTCATATCAATACGAACATAGCTTACGGTTTTATCATCGCGCAGTAAAATATTCCACTGAGGCATGTAGCGCTTAATCATCTCTGATTCAAGAAAGAGGGCATCCATCTCAGTTTCAACCACGATCCAGTCTGTATCAAAAATCTCTGCTACTAGCGCTTCGGTTTTGGGATCTTTTTCGGTGTTTTGAAAATACTGCCGTACTCGATTTTTTAGTACGGCAGCTTTCCCAACATAGATCACCTCGCCTTTTTGATTTTTATGAAAATAAACACCAGGAGCAGAGGGTAAAGTTTTGAGTTTTGCTTTTAAATTTTCTGAAATCACATTGTTATTGTAACATTTTTGTGAGCTTTGCGATTCAGACTTAGTCTAGACTAGCTTCACTAATCTAAATCTGGACGTTCTCGCTCAAATTCTTTTGAATTAAGTATCTCTTTTAACTCTTTCTCAAGATTAGTATTACCATCTACTACGCCTTGATTTGAGAAGAGACCCTTAATAATATCACCTACAGAAGTGGCGTCACGTGGCGCAACTACTGGGGCTGAATTTTGATATTTAAAGTTAACGATACCCGTAAAATCAACCTTGGATTCTGAGACCTGAAGATAAGCACCTTTTAACTGATGCGTAAGAAAGTCGATACCTAGATATAGATTTTTAAGATGAGAGACGAAGTTTTGAACATCTGCTTTTGTAAGTTCCTGATCTTTTATATCTTCTGTTTTATCATCTTCGCCAAATGCCCCGGAAGACTTTTCGATTTTCTTCAAACATTCGACAATTTTAGTATTCTCTGCTGCTTGCTGATGTTTCTTAGCGAAGTCAAAGAGTTTATCCGCATCTAATGAGACTTGGTAGAGATTGCCGTAGTCTTCGATTTTACCTTTGAGAGAATCCTCTGGGAGTTTGTCATAACTTACAGAAGTAAGATTAATAAATGGATGTTCGAGATAGGTTTTTGCGAGACGGTCGGTCTGGTTAAGTTCTTGTTTTACCTCATTAACAAGACAGGCGTAGGCCGAGCTAATGTTTTCTTTGTCATTCTTCTCAAGTTTAAAATCGGTCTTATCAAGTGAATTAAGAACCTCATTTATGTCAATGCGCCACCATTTACCTTCAACATTCTCCAAGGATTTTTCGAGAAGGCTGAGAATCAGGCGGAGCTCTGGATCATCTTGCTTTAAGCCAGCAGCCTTAACTGCTTTTTGATAAGCCTCAGTGAGATTATCGATATTAATATAAGCTGTACCATTTTCTTCGAGAAAAGTGCTGAGCTTAAAATGTAGATAACCATATTCACGTAATCTAATACCAAAATCAAATTCAGCACTACGATTAAAATGATCGACATCGGTCTTAAAATCAAGACGAAGATTTGAAATATGTTGGTAAAGCTCAGAATCAGTTTGCGGAGAAAGCTCAAGACTGCCGCTAGATGCAAGTTGTGCATTACTTTGCTTAATAAAGCCAGAAATGGCATCTGCTGCCACTTTTTCAGGCATGTTGTAGTAAAAAGCAAAAGCTGAGCCACCTACAACTAGAGTGGCAAGAGTAGCGCCAATTACAATTAACGGAAGTTTCTTCTTTTTTGATTTTGGGGTTTCTGGTGTAGGCATAGAAATTGAAGTGATTTCTTCTGTGGGATCTTCTGATGTTGACATAGATGCTGGTGTAGATGCTGACATATCTGCATCTACCCTCTCTTCAGGAGTAGTTGAGGTAGAAGTCGTAGGCTCTACCACTTCCTCGACAACTACTGTTTCGGAAACCACGTTGTCTGGTTCGGGTTGTTCTGACATTAAAGCTGAGGCGGTCTCTATGGCCTGAGCAAAGTTTGAGTCACTGTTTAAATCACTATGTTTAGTGGAGTCGATTTTGGTATCAATACGAGTCTCTATCGGATTGACGTCAATGTCGCCATATTTTTCTTCTGGCATTACACACCTTTCGTTTTATAAAGTTTTTTCTTTACTACATCATACCATAAGTGTTTTTAAAAATGCTATAATGCAGGTATGGATAACTTAACGATAAAAGAAATCAAAGCAAGACAAATTCTCGATAGTCGTGGCAACCCAACGGTGGAGGCGGATGTATTTCTATCTGACGGTAGTGTGGGTAGAGCAATGGTTCCATCTGGGGCCTCAACTGGATCAGGTGAAGCATTGGAACTTCGCGACGGCGATAAGAATTATTACGGTGGTAAGGGGGTAATGAAGGCCGTACATAATATTAATCATCAGATTCGTGACCTTTTAGTGGGAACAACTGCTGAGCAAAATACAGTAGATCAGACAATGATCGAATTAGATGGTACCGAAAACAAGTCTAATCTTGGAGCAAATGCTATTCTTGCCGTTTCAATGGCAACTGCAAAAGCAATGGCAAGAGCAAAGCGAATGCATTTCTATGAATATATTGCCAGCCTCGCTGGAACACAGAATGAGATGTCGTTACCAATGCCGATGATGAACGTAATGAACGGTGGCGCACACGCAGACTGGAGTACTGATTTTCAAGAATATATGTTAGTGCCAGTTGGGGCAACTAATATTTATGACGCCATTAGGATGGGTGCGGAAACTTTTCATGCACTAAAAAAGGTATTAAAGGAACGTGGCTATACCACGACAGTTGGCGACGAAGGTGGTTATGCGCCGCGCGTAAAAGATGGAAATAATGAACCCCTTGAATGCATTAAACTGGCGATTGAAGCAGCTGGATATAAACCTGGCGAAGACATCGCGATTGCTATGGATATTGCTTCTTCCGAATTTTACAAAGACGGTCATTACGAGATTAAAACTTCGAATGAGACAAAAACTTCCGAGGAGATGATCGATTGGTATGGCTGGATTTTAGAAAATTATCCAGTAGTATCGATTGAAGACGGTCTTGCCGAGAATGACTGGGAAGGTTGGAAGCTTTTGACAAAGAAACTTGGTGAGCGAGTACAGCTTGTTGGAGATGACTTATTCGTAACGAATACCAAATTACTACGTCGTGGCATCGAAGAGATGGCTGGAAATGCTATTTTAATTAAACCAAATCAGATCGGTTCCCTTTCTGAGACAATCGATGCGGTAATGATGGCAAAAAAGAACGGATTTAATACAATAATCTCACACCGTTCTGGCGAAACTGAAGATAATTCAATTGCACATCTTGCAGTAGGTCTTGGTGCTGGTCAAATTAAAACTGGTTCATTATCACGCTCCGAACGTATTGCCAAATACAACGAACTAATGCGCATTGCAGAAGATAACGAAAGCTTAAGCTTAGTAAATCCTTTCAGTAACTAAGCATAAATACAAAAATCACCTCAAACGGGGTGATTTTTTATAGATTAGGTTTGATATAGTTACGCGCGAAGAAGTTCGAGAAATTCCGCTTCATGTATGACTGGGATACCTAGCTTCTCTGCTTTGACGGTTTTACTAGCGCCTGGTTTTTCGCCTGCAATCAGAGCAGTAGTGTGTTTAGTTACAGAGCCAGTGACCGTGGCGCCAAGCTCCCGGAGTCTTGCCTCAGCCTCATCACGCCCCATTTTGGAGAGTGTACCTGTAACGACATAGCTTTGACCAGCTAGTGGCTTGATTGCTTGGTCGTCATAGAATGGATTAACACCCAATTCACGCATTTCTTGGAGTTGTTTAAGATTGTCCTCATCTGCAAAATAGGCCAGGATAGATTCGGCAACCACCTGTCCAATATCAGGAATAGAGAGAAGATCGTCGGCTGTGGCGTCAATCAAGAGCGCAAGAGACTTAAAGTGATCAGCGAGTGAGATTGCGGTTTGTACCCCCACATGACGAATTCCCAGTGCAGTGATAAATTTTGCGAGGGGTGCAGTCTTTGAATTCTCAATGGCGCTAATTAACTTATTTGCCGAAACTTCAGCAAAGCGTTCTAGCTGCGAAACCTTGGCAGCATCTAGCCGGTAGAGATCCGAGAGGTTCTTAACTAGGCCAGAATCCACTAAGAGGTTAACATTTTTCTCGCCGAGGCCTTCAATATTGAGAGCAGGCTTACTGGCGTAATACTCAACTCCGCGTTTCAAAATAAGTCCAGAATCAAGGCCTTTAACACGGTAAACCACTTCGCCAACAGGTCTCTCAAATTCTAGCTCTGGATACTGAGATTTGAGCGCCTCTTCATAGTCGAAGATTGGTAAGTCGTCTGGGCGAAGAGAGGTGAGAACTTCTTTGATTTGAGGTATGATATCACCTGCTTTATAAATAATTACGGTATCACCAATGCGTAAATCGAGGCGACTAATTTCATCAGCATTATGTAGGGTCGCGTGACGAACTACACTACCAGCGACCTCTACTGGGTCAAAGATGGCGACAGGTGTGGCAGCGCCAGTGCGGCCGATAGAAATAACGATGTCACGAACTTTGGTGGTTGCTTCCTCGGCGGGATATTTATAGGCTACTGCTCCGCGCGGAGTTTTACCGATAATGCCGAGTGATTGATATATCTTACGGTCATTAATTTTAATGACCACACCATCCGTACCAAAGGGTAGGGACTCGCGGATTTGACCGAGATGATGAATTTCTTCGAGAACCTGATCGAGCGAATCAAAGGTTTGATCTTGCATGGAGGTCTGAAAGCCATACTCGCGGATCCTCTGATAGGCAAGCTGATGTGTTTCTAGATTTGGGGTGACTAGATCATAAGCCATAAAGCGTAGTGGCCGCGAACTAGCGACACGGGGATCAAGCTGGCGAATGGAACCGGCGGCCAGATTGCGTGGATTCGCAAATAATTTTTCCCCTTTCTCCGTCTGGATTTGATTGAGTTTTTCAAAATCTGCCTTAAAGATAACTACCTCGCCACGTACCTCAACATACTCAGGAATGTCTTTGGAATCACCGCTAAGCTTAAGAGGGATATTGTTGATTGTGCGAACATTCATCGTGACATCTTCGCCAACAAGTCCGTCGCCACGGGTAACCGCCTGAGTAAGTATACCGTTATGATAATGTAGAGACATGGCAAGACCATCCATCTTAATATCAGTAAAAAAAGTAAGCTGAGTTTTGGCTGGCACCAGTTTATAATTTCTGGCCACCCATTCCCTAACTTCTGCTTCAGAAAAAACATCAGCGAGGGAAATCATGCGAGTCTGATGCGTAACCTTATTAAATTTATCAAGCGGTCGTCCAGCAACCCTTTGAGTAGGCGAGTCGGGAGTAATAAGCTCTGGAAATTTTTCCTCAAGGAGAGTTAGTTCGTGTTTTAAAGAATCGGCTGCTGATTCTGACATGATCGATTCATCAAGAACGTGATAGTGATAACGATAATCATTAATCAGCTCACGAAGTTTGAGGATACGAGACTCAGCCTCTGCTTTTGTCATAGAATTAAGCTGGCTCATTTGTTTTCTTTGCCTCCTTTATCTTCTTGGATTTCTTTCTCTTAAAGGTAACAAGTGGATAAAAATCATCTTTATAGTCAAGAAGTTGGCGATAAAATAGGTAGACATAAATGGAGATAAAGATGAAGATAAAGACAGTGACGATAAGAAGGACGAATGGGACAAAAGGAATGCCGAGATCGTTTAGCCATGGGAATGCACCTTTAACTAAGATGTCAAGCAAGATGGCTGGGAGAACAATGACGATATAAATTAATGCTACCCAGAGAAAAAGGTAAAGGATACGCACAAGAAAACGAATGCGGCGGCCAGCAATTAGATTGCGAGCGGTTTCAATGGCAGTGAGGGGATAAAGACCTGGCGCAGAGACGGCAATTAGCCCCATTAAGGAACTAGAGGTGAGATAGACACTGAGAATAGTCATAAGACTGGCAAAGATAAAATAAACCAGGGCATAAAATGGAGTTTTTAAGAATTCTGTTGAGACGGCAGCTTGATAAGTGATGACAACAAACATAATGGGAATTAGCTCAATAAAGACGATTAACGCGACAAAGAGCGTGGAAATTAGTGGAGCTAAGGCATTATAGAGACCATCGCGCATGCGAGGGTGATGACCCGCGAGTAGATGACGGGCAAGATAGATAGAAACGAGCCAGGTGATCATGAAGAGAAGGATGGAGAAGATTTTCTGTGCGTCGTTCATTGTGGTGAGGCCGCCGGTGGTGACGGTACCGACTAAGGTTAAGCTAGCGCGACCAAGGTTACCAAGGCGACCACTTACTAACTCTTTATTGGTATTATCGATTGATTCTTTGAATTCTTGAAAAGTACTCTCGCTCATTAAACCGACTAAAGAAATATAAAGCAAGGCAATAAGGCCGATGAGTGGAAGAAAAATCTTAAAGTTTTGTCGAATAATTTTGAAGGTAGCAGCGATGTGAGACAGGAGACCAGGTAATTCGGTTTGGCGCTCATAGTCCTCGCGATAGGAGCGGCGAAATGAGCGGTGCAGCTTGACGCGTCCAGTAGTTTTTTCATTTTTTTGATTTTTCTTCACGTTGATTCCCTATTTGATTACATTGATTAATTAGAATTTATCTTTAGCTCGCTCTAGGCGTGCAATGCGTTTTTCGATGGGTGGATGGGTACTGAAAAGATTTATAAATTGCTTTTTTAGGGGAGAATTAATAAACATAGCTTCTGGCCGTGTTCCTCAAGTTTTTTAAGAGCAGAAATCATCCCTTCTGGTAAACGTGTTAGCTCAACGGCTGAAATATCAGCAAGATATTCACGTTCACGAGAGATGGCCATTTGAGCAAGACTAGCAGCAAGCGGAGCTAGGAGTGAGGTGATGATGATAATAAATAAGCCGATTGGACTATTTTCCTCATCTTTTTTGCGCGTGAAGTAGGTCATACGTAAACCGATATCAGAAAGAAAACCGATAATGCAGACCAATGCAAAAGTAATGGCCGAAACCCGAATATCATAGTTTTTAATATGCGAAAGTTCATGCGCCATGACGGCGGTCAACTCTTTATCATCCATAATGTCAATTAGCCCAGTGGTGGCAGCAACAAGAGCATGATCTGGGTCACGACCGGTGGCAAAAGCATTTGGTGCAGAGTCTTGGATGATATAAACTTCCGGCATTGGCAGTCCAGCGGTAATTGTAAGATTCTCAACAATGTTATATAGCCTACGATGATCACGACGATTGGCTTTTTTTGCACCCGTCATCATGACTGCCAGTTTTGAAGAGAAAAAATATTGCACACTTGCATAAATAAGTGCGATGGCAATAGTGGTAAGTGCAATAGAAGGGTCGCCATAGACATAGGAGAAGATGCCACCGATTAGAGAAATTAGTAAAATAAAACCAATAAAGATGAGGATGGTATTTCTTTTGTTTTCTACAATTTGTTTATACATAGCTCTTAAAGAAAAGAGAGGGTGCGCCCCTCTTTTCTAGATTCCTTTCACTTAGAATTCAACGGACGGAGCTTTTTCAATCTTCTCCATCTCTTTTTCATCTACATTGAAGTAGGTATATTTTTCAAAACGTGAACCGTAGAGGATATTGACTGGGAACTGAATGATTTTAGTATTAAATTCCCTGGCACCAGCATTATAAAAACGACGGGAAGCCTGAAGTTTTTCTTCAGTATCTACGAGCTGGCTTTGAAGCTCTTTAAAGTTTTCATTAGCCTTTAATTCAGGATAAGCTTCGGCAAGAGCGAAGATTTTGCCAAGAGCACCCTGAAGAGTTTGCTCTGCGACGACAGTTTCATCAACGCCTTTTGCTGACATGACAGCAGTGCGGGCCTTTGTGACTTCTTCAAAGGTTTCTTTTTCATGCTTGGCATAACCTTTTACGGTATTAACAAGATTTGGAATAAGGTCAGCACGGAGCTTAAGAATCACAGTAATACCCGACCAGGCTTCTTTAACACGTTCATTTAGTCTAATAATAGAGTTATAAGTGGAGATGAGATAGACTACAAGTACGAAGACTAGAGCTAAACAGATCAATCCAATAGTTAATAAGTTTGGCATTTTTTCTCCTTTATTAATACTTCTATTATATGGTTCGGTGGGGTTTTTCGCAATACTCTTAAGCAAAAAATTCTCCACTGAAAGGGGGGTTTCAGTGGAGAATTCCTACCGTAATCTTTTATAGAAGATTATGATAATGGTGCGAGCTAAGAGACTCTAACTCTCGACCTCTTCCTTGGCAAGGAAGCGCTCTAAACAACTGAGCTAAGCTCGCATCTGTTTAGATTATAGATGAATTTTATTTTAAATTCAAGGGTTTTTTAAATTTTTTATAACCTAAACAGTTCTGAACAATTATTTCTGAGTAAAGTAGCCGGGGTTACCTGGGGCGTCAATATGGGCATAATTGCTGCCCCAGTTTAGCCAGACATAGCTAGTACCATTTCCACCGACGACGTTGCTAGTATGCTCAAACATTTCCTGAGGAGCAGGACTTAGCCCTGCAACCGTAAAGCTTGGTGAAACTAGAATTGTCTTAACCCCCGAGCCGCTGAACATAGCTTCAGCTCTAATCAGACTACGAGTATCAAAGCTGGAAATATCTAGAGTGCCATTACCTGGATTTTTCATGGATAATAAGAACATATTTTCCATATCAGTGACCTTTCTTGTATCAAAGGAGGAAATATTCAAGTTAATTAAATTGGCTTGCCCCTGGAACATACCCTCCATAGTTACGACATTTCTTGTATCAAAATTTGAGAGATCAAGATTTTGAAGAACCGCCCCTACAGTCGAATGAGCGAACATGTAAGACATCTCCACGACATTATGCGTACGAAAACTGGAGACATCAAGACTAGCTAGATTAGTCATCTCTGAAAACATCACACTCATATCCATCACATTTGAGGTGTCAAATTCGCGCAGATCAAGATTTGCCAAGGCGCGACAATACCAGAACATAGATCTCATATTCCGCACATTCTTTGTGGTAAAACCTGCATGCTGAAAATTATTTAGATTAGTAAGACCACCAAACATTGCCCCCATGTTGGTAGTGGAATCATTTTGCCAGCCCGAAACGTTGAGATCAGTAATATTCTCACTATAGAAAAATGTACTGTTCATATTGGCAACATTGCGAGTATTCCATCCAGAAAGGTCTAAGGAAGTAACATTCTTTAAATAGGCAAAGGCAAAGAAAAGATTAGTAACACGACTAGTATCAAAGTGACGAACATCAATAGTGGACAGACGTGAACCATAAAAGATTCCCTCCATATTTTTAACCCGACTAGTATTTATATGGGAAAAATCAATTGGGTCGACATTGATTGGATGCGTAATGTCTTTATCTGATGCAAACATATAACTCATATCTTCTGCACTACTAGTATCAAGATCGGTGATATTAATTTTGATCCAGTATGGAACATACGACTCATATTTTTAGTCTTACTGGTATTAATGCCAGTAATATCTATAAGTTGAACATCGTTTGCGCCAACATTTATCTCTGAGAACATTCGACTAGCATCTTCGTTAGCATAGGCTATATCAGCATCGCTCCACCAAAGTATAGTTTTAGAAGCGGAATCATACCAAAGGTAGATGGGAAGAGCTGAATCAGCAGTTGATACTACCTGGGCGGACGCAAGGTTAGTAGGGGCAGATGTGGCTCGTTTAAAGACTTCGGCATCTAGAGACGGGTGGACATCATGGACTTTTTTATAAAACAATGGTCCTGGTATAAAGGTGGCAGTAGTCGGGGCATAATTAGAAATGACCGTGAAGATAACCTGTTTAGAATAGGTACCCGCAAGAAGATCCGGCCCAGATTTAACCCCAAAATCAATAAAATGCTTAGTCCCAAATGCAGAATTTTTATTAAACAAGGTATCTGGAGTACTAGCCTTAGGGATTGGATAGTAATTGCCGGTTGGCAAGACAGGGGCGGCGCGATACCCCCAGTTGTTAGAACTGAACGCGGTATCCGCTAGAGGAGTGGTGATCGAAGGGATTTTTTGGAGAACTGAGGGGTCGGAGTGATTGAGATTCGTATCCTCATCAATACTAGAGATATAAGCAGTAGCGCCAGTAGAATTATTCGTGTAAACATCGATTAGGAAGGAGCCATGTTTAAAGGTTGAAGAGGCAAGCTCAGTTTGAGTAAAATTAAAGTCCACCGAGGGATCACTAGAAACAGTAATGATGGGAGAGGTAGATGGCGCCCCTGGAGCAGCAAAAGTATTATATTGAGAAGTTATCACTAAGGAAGAACTTAGTAAAACCGTGAATAATGAGAGGATTAAAAATGGAATATAATGAGCACGACAAGTGAGAATAAACTTTAATGACTTTGATTTTTTATTCTGATATAAAGTAGCACCCCCCCCCGATACTATTTTTTTGTTTTTTGATATGAACATATTAGCTCAATTTTAGCATAATCAAAATAAAAAGATAGCAGAATCTGCGAGGGGGTGATCAAAAAAAGTACATAAATAAAAAATCGCTCAAGGAGCGAAGTTTTAAAAGGCTGGTGCCCGAAATGGGACTTGAACCCATATGGATTTCTCCATTCGATTTTAAGTC
>CAUUKK010000009.1:0-11693 GCA_963545805.1 uncultured Candidatus Saccharibacteria bacterium | reverse complement strand
GCTAGACTCATCCCCACATGTGGGGCAGCAGCTACATCAACCACTGTTAATCCGTTTCGCATTGCTAAACTTATCTCTTGTATTAACGTCTCTGCATTTGGCGCTACAATTGTTGCTCCAAGAATTTTCTTTTCACGGTTGCAAATTATTTTTACAAATCCATCTTCTGCGCTAGGGCTCCAGGTTGCCTCTTTCTGCGTTAATCCAGATATGGCACTTGTATATTTTAAGCCCATCGCCGTGCATTGCTCCTCAGTTATTCCCACGCTTGCTACTTTTGGATATGTATTGGTCATCCGTACAAATCCATTATTTTCGACAATAGTTTTTGATCGACCATTAAACGCTACTGAAGCCGCAATTGCCCCCTCGTAAGTATCTTTCTCGTAAGAGCTGAATGGAAAATCACTAATCTTTTTATTTTCCTTTATTGTAGCCACACCTCCTGCTGCAAAAATATTTTTATTTGAAGTTTGCATCTGATTAGAGACTAGAATTCCTTCAGGCGTATATTTTACATTGGCATTTTCAAGCCCTAAGTCTAACTCTGGTTTCTGCCCAGCAGCCAACACCACGCATTCTACTCGTACGGATTTTTTCTGACCCCCTCGGAGTAGTGAAGCCTTGATTACTTTAGTTTTCCTACCAGTCGCTAAAGTTTGAATTCCATCATTTTCAACACTTACCACCTTGGTTTCTGTCAAAATCTTTATACTTTTCTTTTGATTGAATTTTGCTTCAATAATCTTCGATGCCTCGAGGTCCTCTTTCGGTAAGATGCGACCGTTCATTTCTATTAGAATTACCGAGCTTCCAAGGTTTGCTAGAAACTCACTCGCCTCCACCCCACTCTGTCCAGCGCCAATTACTAGTGCCACTTTTGGAATACGTGGTAGCCCTAAATATAATTCCGCAGGTGTCACAAAGCCGGTTTCTTCAAGCCCAGCAACCTCTCCGGTACTCATTGTTGTACCGCTTGCAATTAAGAACTTCTTTGCCGTAATAGTTTTTTTCTCAGTTGCCACCTCAATAGGTGAAATAAACCTTGCACTGCTCCTAATTACTTCAACCTTTGATTCAAGTAGCTCTCTCTGTTTTGTCTCAATAAACTCCTCTGTCTTATTTTGTATCTCACTGTACATTGAAGGAAGATTTATTTTCAGCTGATCAGAATTTAATCCAACACTTGACCCCTCTCGTGCTTGGCATAACAGTTGTGAGATTTTTCCGGCCATTAATTGTGAAAATGCGCAAAGCGTATTACCTCCACCAATTAAATCCTTTTCAATAATTGCTACTTTCTTTTTTGCCGCTGCTGCCATCATTGCTCCCGCAATACCTGCCGCCCCGCCGCCAATCACCACTAAGTCGTAATCAAATTTTTTCATATAATTTTATTCCTTTCCCCTAAAATAAATGCCAAATCCTTATTGTATTTTCTTACCTCCGCAACAATTTTACGGTCGAGATCAGATTGTGTAATCGCTGTTTTGTCTGTCACCCATTGACTCACTTTTTTCGTCACTTCTTTTGCGATTAATTCTGCTGCCCCTTGTTCCAGATTTAAAGCCTTAGCTTCTTTTTTTAAATCTAGCATTAGTTGCTTTTCCGAAAACTCTAGCTCCTTTGCCTGATGCTTTTTAAGTATTCCCATTTTCACTCACCTCTTATCATTTATTTTTGAATAATTCTAAATGCCAATAGGAAGATTGCTAAGGTGATGAATAATGTCCCAGATAGGGCCTTCAAAAAGTTTTTATTGTTAAGACGCCATTTTTGAATCTCCACCACTGTCTTTCCGTGTCTCACGGCTAATCTCAAAATCACTAATGGCAGCAGGGCAATTACTGTATATAAAATCAACATTGCAATCTGTAATGTCATGGATAGTTTTAATAGACTATCTGCGGTAATTAACATTAATACGATAAAAAATGGTGCCTCAGCAAAGCTTGCGAGCAGCCCCAGTGCAAAGGCCTCAATATTGCTATCCGTCTGTTTTGCTCGTTTCATAATATATTTTGCAACTGGCTTAGGCAGCCATAGTTCAGTTGATCTTCCTGTGCGGTAATAAAATAACCAAATACAAAGGGTTAAAGCCACAAGTACCACGGCTAAAACTACTAGACAAATCGTTGATAGATTAGCTCCAAAAAAGAGAAAGACAAAATAAGCTGTTGCTGCCAGACTTGTTAATACCAGAAAAAATACCCCAAAGATATAGTTGGAAACTAAAAACTTTGTTCTTTTCTTTATGTGTTTACCCAAACTTTCGTGGTAAAGCAGAAGTAGTGATCCAAGATTCATCTGCAAAGTGGCATGCGCTAAAGCAGCTAAGACAATCACGCCGATCGCGGAGAATATTGTAAGACCTTCCATACCTAAATTATATCATATCTTGCTTATGCTAGATTATATCTTGCTTGTGCTAAACATAAAAAATATTTTTTCCTATCTATTACAATTAAAACCATCACGCTAATGCTTGCCAAAAGAAGTTCATGAATATACATTCAGCTCATTAGAAATTAAATGAGGTAATACTATGCAAAAAGCATCACAAACACCACGCCAAAAAGCAAGTTTAGAAGGGAAGAAACGGCAGTCATCCCACCGCAGTTGTTCACGTATGTATCAAGGTCAGTCCTCTATTTCTGAGGAAGCGCAACCACGTATTAGAATTCCATATAAACGTGAACATAAATTCAAATATTTAATCTATTCGGCTCTCCTATTTTTAAATTTCTGCTCTCTGTTTATATTGCCAGCATCAACCTTTGCCGCCAGTAAACCCTCGGACGCAAATGGAAAAAATGTTGTAAAAGAAGAAAAAACCTGTCCCAGTGGTCAATATCTAAATCCTGAAACTAAGCGCTGCAAGAAATTTCCCCCGCAAAAAATGAAAACCTGTCCTGAGGGTTATTTTCTAAACGTAAAAACCAATCGTTGCAACAAGAATCCAGTTCCCAAAAAATCTACGCAAAGTAACCCAAAACCGAAAGAGTCTACCAATCCTTCGCCTAATCATCCTGATTCAAAAGGCCAGAACGACCAAACTAAGAAGCCAGCAAAAGATTGTCTACCTGGTTTTTTCTTAAATAAAATTACCGGTCGTTGTAATAAGCAACACGAGCAAGCCGAAAAGACCTGTCCTGAAGGAACCTTCCGTAATAAAATCACTGGACGCTGCAATAAAATTCAAGCTGAGTCTCAGAAGAAGCCCTGTCATGCTGACCAATATCGTAACCCAAAAACTGGCCGTTGTCATAAAATGGCAACGTCAACCGCACCCAAAACTTGTCCTGCCGGTAAAGTTCTCAATCCTGTTACTAATCGTTGTAAAGGTGAAGAAAAACCTCATGAGGTCAAAGCCTGTAAAGAGGGTTATGAAAGAAATGAGCAAACTCACCGCTGTCGCAAAGTCCATCAAAATACGGGCGCCTCAAATCCGGTAGAAGTTCCAAAATTAGGTGATAAGAAAGAAGAACAAAAGAAAGATTTTAACGGCACCACAGCGGTTGCTGGTTCTGCGGCGGTTGGTCTTGGTATTGCTATCTTCCAGTTTAAAAATGAAATCTTTGTCATCATTCGTAAGATTTTTCTTCATAAGTAGCAAAACCTGATATAAAAACGGTTGTCTGGACTACATATTACTACTACAAAAAAGACTTAAAAATTTATCCACCTCTGTTAAATTCCATAAAAAACCCAAATTAGCAGTCTTGACATGAGAGTGCTAATGAGCTATACTCATAATAACTTAGCAATTAAAAACGATGAGTGCTAAATAAATATAAAGGAGTAAAAATGAGTAAAATTATTGGAATTGACCTTGGTACGACGAACTCTGCCTTCGCGTACATGGTCGCAGGTAAACCAGAAGTTATTACAAATGCAGAAGGTGATCGCACCACTCCATCAGTTGTTGCTGTTACTAAAAAGGGCGAACGACTTGTTGGTAAGGTTGCTCAGCGTCAGCGCGTCACTAACCCAAAAAATACTATTTATGGTATTAAGCGTTTAATCGGCCGTAATTTTGAAGATAAGGAAGTCCAGAGGGATCTCGACATCATGCCATACAAGATTGTCAAAAAAGGTGATGGCGTTGCTGTAGAGATGGATGGTAAGACTTACACTCCAGAAGAAGTTTCTGCTATGATTCTCTCTAAAATTAAAGCAGACGCCGAAGCTTTCTTAGGTGAGAAGGTTACTGAAGCTATCATTACTGTTCCAGCCTACTTCGATGACTCTCAGCGTCAAGCCACTAAAGATGCCGGTAAGATTGCTGGTCTTGAGGTTAAACGTATTATTAATGAGCCTACAGCCGCAGCCTTAGCTTATGGTCTTGAAAAGAAGAGCGAAGAGAAAATTGTAGTCTTCGACCTTGGTGGTGGTACCTTCGATGTTTCCATCCTTGAACTCGGCGACGGTGTCTTTGAGGTAAAGTCTACGAACGGTGATACCCATCTTGGTGGTGAAGATTTCGATAACGTTATCGTTAACTTCCTCTGTGATCAGTTCAAAGACGAATCTGGTATCGATATCAAAAATGATGCCGCAGCCATGCAGCGCGTTAAGGATGAAGCTGAAAAAGCCAAGAAGGAACTCTCGTCAGCCAAAGAAACTGAAATTAACCTTCCATTCCTTTCTGCCGACTCTGATGGTCCAAAACACTTTGAATACACTCTAACTCGCTCCAAGATGGAAGAGCTCGTTGCTCCACTTCTTGATCGTCTTGCAGGTCCAGTCGAAAAGGCCCTTAAAGACGCCAATCTCAAGACTTCCGATATTAATGAAGTCGTTATGGTCGGTGGTATGACCCGTATGCCAGCCGTTGTTGAAAAGGTTAAAGCTCTCTTTGGTAAGGAACCAATGCAGGGTGTTAACCCAGATGAGGTAGTTGCAGTTGGTGCTGCTATTCAAGGCGGTGTACTTCAAGGTGATGTCAAAGATGTTCTTCTTCTTGACGTTACTCCACTTTCTCTCGGTATCGAGACAATGGGTGGTGTTTCTACCAAGCTAATTGAGCGTAACACTACTATTCCAACTTCAAAGTCTGAAACTTTCTCTACTGCTGCTGATAACCAGCCACAGGTTGAAATCCATGTCTTACAGGGTGAGCGCGAAATGGCCGCTGATAATAAATCTCTTGGTCGTTTCATCCTCGATGGTATTGCTCCAGCCCCACGCGGTGTTCCACAGATTGAAGTTACCTTCAATATCGATGCAAACGGTATTCTCAATGTTACAGCTCGCGACAAGGGAACTGGTAAGGAACAGAGTATTACTATCCAGAACTCCGGTAACATGTCTAAAGAAGATATTGAAAAGGCTCAAAAAGATGCTGAACTTCATGCAGATGAAGATAAGAAGAAACGTGAAGCTATCGACGCTAGAAATAAATTAGAACAGGCCATTTATCACAACGAAAAAATGCCAGATGAGTTCAAAGATAAGATTTCTGACGAAGATAAGGAGACTATTAAGAAAGCTGTCGAAGAAGCCAAAGAGGTGTTAAAAGATACAGCCGCTGATGCTGCTAAATATGAAGAAGCTGAAAAGGCGCTTTCCAATAAGATTATGCCTATTGGTGCCAAGCTCTATCAGTCCGCTTCAGCCGATTCATCTGCCAATGACGGCAATTCATCTAAAGGCACTTCCAATGGTGAACCTGTAGAAGGCGAAGTTGTTGATAAATAGAATTGCTCAATTCCTCTAGGATATATTATTCATCCAGTGAATAATTCAAAAATACTCCGCAAGGAGTATTTTTGAAATGTCATAAACATTTTCTAATAAAACTATACTTATTACCTCTAATATGATATATTTAATCAGATTAAAAGGATTATATTTTTCATGAAATCACCAATCAAAAAGTTTTTTAATTTTTCATTCTCTCAAAAACTAAACTGGCTTCTAAAAATCGGCATTAGCTTTTCAGGTCTTATTTTTACTTTTTTACACTTTATTGATCCTGTTGCCTGGCACAAACTTCCCAGTTATCTAGTTACTATCCTTCTTCCGTTTGTCCCTGAACTTCTTGCAAAACTAAACTTCAAAGCCACTATTAGACTACAAATCGCTTTTAATCTTTTCTTGATTATCGCAATGGTCTTAGGTATCGATCTTGATTGGTATAAGTCAATTATTATCATGGGATATCCAAGCTACGATAAAATCGTCCATAGTCTAAGTGGTGTTTTTACTGCGTTTTGTGGTAAAGAGATTCTCGATCACTTCTATGATGGTAAAGATGCAACCGATCACACTGGTAAGATTACTGAGAAAAAAGCTGGCTCCTCTGGTCAATCCACTATCAAACGCAAAATCTACCACTCAGGCTTCGCCTTCCTTTTCATCATCTGTTTTGTTGTCTTCATCGCTGCTATGTGGGAATGTTTTGAATTTACCTATGACCAACTTTGTGGTGGACACATGCAAGAGCTCAATGCTCCTGGGGTTGGTGATACCATGGGTGATATTATCTCTGCCTCTATTGCTGGCTTCCTCACAGCGATCTTCATTAGAAAGAAATAAAAATTTATGTCAAAAAAGCAACCCGCCGCAGTCTCTCAGGTTTCCTCTGCAGAAACAGCTATTCTATTTTCATTACTCCAGCAAGTTCTTGCAAAAAATATTGCAGGAGATGTTGTTGAACTTGGCTGTTATAAGGGCGATACCTCAATTCTTTTTCAGCGCGAATTGCAAAAAACTGATAAAACTCTCTGGCTATATGACTCTTTCGCTGGACTTCCCGAAAAAACTAGGGAAGATAGCTCGGCAGCTGGTGATCAATTTAAATCCGGTGAACTCTTTGTCACCAAACGTGAAGTTATCGAAAAATTCAAACGCCAAAACCTTCCTCTCCCAAAAATCAAAAAGGCCTTCTTTGAAGACTTAGACGCCATCAATGATTTCCCGAATAAAATCTGCTTTGCCTTTCTCGATGGCGATCTCTATACTTCAATTAAAACTAGCCTCACGCTAGTTCAAGACAAGATGCAGCCCGGAAGCATTGTTATTATTCATGACTACAATAATCCAGAACTTCCTGGCTCTGCTCGTGCCGTTGACGAATGGTTAAAAAATCACCGTCATCAAGTTAAGCAGTTTAAAACACAAGAAACTCTCGCCATTATTTATTTGTAGTTTAAAATTTAGCTATGACGTTCCGCAAGTTCGTCGCTGGTATTTTATATAAACAAAAATGACCACTAAGTGGTCTTTTTTAAATATGGTATGTCTTTCGCTTCGCGAAAACCATCCCAATCTGCGTCGGTTCAATAAAGAAAAGTAATCTTTTCTTTATTTCTCCTCCTTGATTGGTCGGGGCGACAAGACTCGAACTTGCGACCTCAGCGTCCCAAACGCCGCGCGCTACCAACTGTGCCACGCCCCGCTACTGTTAAATTTACCACACTCCCCCTAAAAATGCAATGTTATGTTAATATATTATTATCTGTTCTTCTTAGTTTTATGGCACAAAACCACAGACTGAGTTAAGATAAAGTAATCTATTTCGAGAAAATTAAGGAGATTAATGAACGCACAAAATTCATCTGGCAACAAACCGAAGGTCAACCTCACCAAGAAAAATAAATCTAACACCTTTAGGTCGATTATTTTTACACTACTTTCGATTATTTTTATCGCCTACTGTATTAACTTATATGGCAACCATAACATCAAGATGAAGGAGGTTCCTCTCTCTGATGTTATCTCTCGTGCCAATGATGAACACGGTAATATTAAACGCATTACCGTATCTGGCAATGAACTGGAGATTACACTCAAAGACAAAGATATTCCTACAGAAACTTCTCGTAAAGATCCTTCGGGAACGCTTTATGACCAGGGTTTAATTAACCGCTGCGCCGATAAGGCTGGTGATGACCTTAAAAAATGCCAGGAGAAATACCCAGTCATTAACTATGTCGACCCTATTAATTACACGGAAATTTTCATCAACATCCTCACTATCGCCGTACCAATCATTATTGCCGTAATTTTCTTTGGTCGTCTTCTTGGACAAGCTCAAAGTATTAATAAGGAAAATATGGGCTTTGGCAAGGCTCGCGCCAAGCTCTATGGTCCAGATAAGAAGCGTGTTCTCTTTACCGATGTTGCTGGTAATGAAGCTGCTAAGCAAGATCTCTCCGAGGTTGTTGATTTTCTCAAAAATCCTAAAAAATATGAAAAACTCGGTGCTAAAATTCCTCGCGGCGTTCTTCTCGCTGGCGATCCAGGTACTGGAAAAACCCTCATGGCCCGTGCTGTTGCTGGTGAGGCTAACGTTCCATTCTTCAGCATTTCTGGTTCTGAATTTGCCGAAATGTTTGTCGGTGTGGGCGCCTCTCGTGTTCGTGATCTCTTTAGTAAGGCCAAGAAAAATGCCCCAAGTATCATCTTTATTGATGAAATTGATGCTGTCGCTCACAAGCGTGACGCTCGCGGTGGTGCTGGTCGTGAAGACGAACAGACTCTAAACCAGATCCTCGTTGAGATGGATGGTTTTGATAATGAGTCAGGGGTCATCGTTATTGCCGCCACCAACCGTGTTGATATGCTCGACAAAGCCTTGCTTCGCCCAGGCCGTTTCGATCGCCATGTTGACGTCACTCTTCCTGAGCGCAAAGATCGTCTCGCTATTTTAGAGGTTCACTTTAAAAATAAGCCAACCGCAAAATCTGTCAATTTAGAAGTCCTCGCTGCTAAGACTGCAGGTTCCTCTGGTGCTGATCTCGCAAATATTGCCAATGAGGCTGCAATCACTGCCGCACGTCTCGGCCACAAAGAGATTACTGGTGCCGATCTTACAGAAGCCTTTGAGCGTGTCGCCATTGGTCCAGAGCGCAAGTCGAAAGTTATGAACGAAAAAGAACGTAAAATTACCGCCTATCATGAGGCTGGCCACGCCGTGGTCGGTCACGTTCTCCCGGATTCCGATCCAGTCCATAAGATTACCATTATTCCTCGTGGTCATACTGGTGGTGTGACTTGGTTCCTTCCTCCTGAAGATCGTAGCTATAAGAATATCTATGAACTAAAAGACACTCTTGCTCGTGCTATGGGTGGACGTATTGCTGAAAAAATTATCTTTGGTGAAGATAGTGTTACTACTGGCGCCTCTTCCGATCTCCAGCACGTTGCTGAGCTTAGCAAGGAGATGATTATTCGCGAAGGTATGGGCAATAAAACCCGTAACCTCGTCTATCCATCCGAAGCCACTGGTTATTACACTATTAGTACTGGCAAGCCATATTCTGAAAAGACCGCCGAATTAATTGATGAGGAGATTGCTCAGTTTGCTAATGAGGCAGCCAAGCGTGCAGAGGCCGTCCTAAAAGCCAACCATAAAGTCTTAGATCGCGTCGCCGAGGCTCTTCTTGAAAAAGAAACTCTTGAAGAAGAAGATCTTAAAAATATCTTTGAAGGATCTACTCTTCCAGATTCTGCTAAACTCCACGACTAATCCGTATTTATGACGGGGAATTGAACAAATAAAAAATACCTGAATTCCAGGTATTTTTTAATCCATCGATCATTTATAAAATAAAGCGACTATTTTTTAGTAAAGAAACGGTCAGACGCATCTTAATATTCGAAGTGACTTCACTCGCCGCACAAATCTTGTCGGCCATCGTCACAATCCAACTTTCTTTATATTTTGGCATTACAATACTAAGAGGGAACATATGCGCCTGAATAATATTTTTCTCAATGGCATTCAATTTAAATTCCTTCTTAGCGTTGTCAAAAGCAATCAGTGGGTGTAAATAAGCGTGCGCCTTAGGCATAGCCGTTTTGTCATGCCAGTCGTACAAGAAAAAATCATGTAGGAGTGCGCCTCGGACTAATGAGACCTTATCCACCTTAACTCGAAAAATCGCAGTAAGAGTTAAACTCATTGTTGCCACACTAATCGAATGATCATAAGTAGAAACATTGGCATGCTGAATAAAACGTTTTTCACGTTTCATGTTCTCAGAGTCTAAAATTTCCTTACCCAGCTTATGCACCAGGACAAGATTATTCGTTTTCACCTTTATATTATAACATGAAAATGCTTAAAAATCTCAAAAACTCCATGCGTCTGCCCCCTCAACATCATGTATAATAAATATAAGATGAAGAAGTTTCAGTTTCGCTCCGTAGTTGCCATGGCAAATAGTAAACTTAGTGTGAAATATGCTGCTATTTTACTCAGTTTTAGCACTCTAATTTCTGCCCTTCTGGGTATCTTCCGTGATCGTCTCTTAAATTCTTACTATCTTGATACCTATCCTACGGGTATTGATGCCTATACTGCTGCCTTTACCATCCCTGATTTTATGTTTTTTGTGCTCACTTCTGGCGCTCTTGCAGTTAGTTTTATCCCTGTTTTCAATCAGCGTCTAGTCTCTGGCAATAAAAAATCCGCTTGGGAGCTCAGCTCTTCCATCCTTAACCTTATGGCCATCGTTACCCTGATTTCTAGTATGTTGATTATGGTTTTTGCAGATCCTCTGGTTCGTTTTATCGTCGGTCCAGGTCTCGATGAATCTGGCACTACACTTGCTATCAATATGATGCGCGTCATTGCTATCAACCCCTTCCTTTTTAGTATTGCCACAGTCTTAAATTCCATCCAGCAAGCTGTTGGTCGTTTCGTCTTCTTTTCTCTCGCCCCTGCCCTCTATAACGTTGGTATCCTTATCGGCATCACGGTCTTCACCAACGGCATTAATCTCTTCGGCTTGCAGCTCTTCGAAGGTGGTATTATGGGGGTTGCTATTGGTGTCGTTTTTGGCGCTATCCTTCAGATTTTCATCAGCCTCATTGGTCTTTTTGGTCTTGGTTTTGATTATCAGTTTAAAATCTATTGGAAAAATCTAGGTTTTAAAACCGTTCTGAAACTCTTGCCAGCTAGGTCTCTCGACCAGGGAATTGACTACGTTTATTCTATTCTTGCCACCAATCTTTCATCTCGTATGGGTAAAGGTGCCCTTCGCTCTTTTCAGCAGGCAAATAGTCTCCACCAGATGCCAGTCAATCTTATTGGTGTCGCCATTTCGACCGCCTTCTTTCCTAAGTTAACCGAGGAAACTAATAGCGAAGACACTACAAAGTTTGATGATGTCTTCCGTCGCGCTCTTCGTATGATTATCTGGATTTCTTTACCAGTTTCTGTTATCGCCTACTTTGCCCGTGGCTATGTTGTTAGTTTCGTAAAAAATGGTGGTCAGCCCATCATCGCCAGTGTCTTAGGCTCTCTCGTCCTCGCCATCTTTGCGCAGTCTATTTTTCATATCGCCTCGCGTGGTTTTTATGCCAGGCAGGACACCAAGACTCCATTTGTTGTTAGTATTATTGCCGTCGGCTTCACTATGATTCTCTCAATTATCTTTAGTATCATCGGTCTTGGCCCTGATGGCTTAGGTTGGGCTCAATCTATTGGTGCGGTTCTTGAAATTCTCATCCTTCTTTTTCTACTCCAGAAAAAATCTCGTCAAAACCTACTTAATAAAGACTTCTGGACTGCTTTTGTTCGCATGCTTATCGCTACCATTGTCACTAGCATTTCTGCCTATATACTAACCAAACTCCTGCCACTTCGTGCCACCGACAATTCGGTCTTTGTCACTATTCCAAAATTCTTCATTATTTCACTCGCCTCGCTTGGCATCTATGGTGCAGCCAGTTTTCTCCTA
>CAUUKK010000008.1:0-11864 GCA_963545805.1 uncultured Candidatus Saccharibacteria bacterium | reverse complement strand
GTATCTTTAAGATAATACTTAATTGCATACTCACCTATCAAAATAATTAACTTAATTTTTGGCATCAATTTCATAATATCCTCATGATATTCTTCAGCGATGAACTTACGCGGTGGTAAATCCCCAGTTTTTCCTTTACCTGGATAATAAAAATCCATAGGCATAATTGCAATTTTTTCCGAATAAAAAGTCGCCTCATCTATGCCCATCCAATTACGCAATTTTTCTCCAGACTTATCCTTAAATGGAACTCTATTCTCTTCCACTTTCGCTCCAGGAGCTTGTCCAATAATTAAGATCTCTGCATCTTCAGAGATTTGAAGAATTGGCGGTACCTCACGCAAGGTGTAACTTGCGTTACGTGGGTCACTCTTTAGTTTTTTGATTATTTCTTCCATCTTATTTAATCCTCTCCCTATAAGCTAAAACAACAAAATTAATTAAAAATATATTTTCTACATTATAGCACCCCTGTGTTTTTCTAATCGTTTTGATATAATAAACTCATAAAAGGAGTAAAATCTATGATTTTTATTGTCATTATCTTAATCGCCGCCCTTATTATTATTCCCGGCGTCAGAATTATTAATCAATACGAACGCGGTGTTGTCCAACGTCTTGGCCGTTTTCGTAAAATCCTTGATCCAGGACTTCATGTTATTATCCCCTATATTGACACTATGCGCAGTGTCGATGTCCGTACTACGCCAATGGATGTTCCAAAACAAGAAGTTATCACTAAAGATAACGTCACAGTTAATGTTGATGCCGTCGTTTATTTCCGCGTAATTGATGCCAAAAAAGCTGTTTTTGAGACCACCAATTATGCCTATGCTACTTCCACTTTTGCCCAAACCGCATTACGTGATGTCACCGGTAACTTCGACCTGGATGAATTACTCTCAAAACGTGACGAAATTTCTAGCCAGATTAAAGAAATCGTCGATGCCCAAACCGATAAATGGGGAATTGATATTGAAAGTGTCAAACTTCAAAACATCGAACTTCCTTCTGACATGAAACGCGCCATGGCAAAGCAAGCTGAAGCCGAACGCGAACGTCGTGCTGCCATCATCTCTGCTGAAGGTGAAAAGGCTTCTGCTGCCGCCGTTGCCGAAGCCGCCGAATTACTTGCCAAAACTCCTGGCGGTCTTAATATTCGTACTCTTCAGACTTTGGAGAAAATCAGCACCGACCCATCTCAGAAGACAGTTATCCTTCTTCCAACCGACCTTGCCGGCGGACTCAAGAATCTTCTTAAATAAAAAATACTGTTTCATAAAAATAGTGCCAGATGGCACTATTTTTATTCTAAGAAAGTCACAATACTGGAATCGGTTATGACTAGCGAAAGCCCGGTAATTGTCACTGAGTTGCACGAGGACGGTTCTTTACGAACCATTCGTTCTTTTCTATAATCGTCATATGCAAAATCCCATCATAAAATATATTATTGAAAAGATCTATAGAAAATATCTAGAATAGACACGATTCTATTGTTTGGTTCCGCCTTAAATCCAGATTGGACCGAAGAATCCGATATTGACCTCTATTTTATTGACAATAATATAAACGATGGTCGGATTGATCTAGAAATCGATGGTGTAAAAATTGAAATTCAAACAGATAATTTTAAAGATTTAAAAAGTTATATAGAGGCGGAATCAGGAAAACTCCTAAACCGCAATATCTCGACCATGCTCGCAGATTCAAAAATTCTCAAAACTGAGTCTAAGGAACAAGTAGAAAGTCTCGTTACTCTAGCTAAAGAAACCATCAGAACACCGGTAGATTACACTACTAAAGACGTCAAAATGTGGAAATACTCTATTAATGACTATCTAGAAAAGTCTACCAAGGATATCGAGCATGGCAACATTGCAGCATTCTATTTCGATGCACATTTTGTAATCCAAAATGCGACCGAATTAATTCTAGCAACTAATAATCGCTATTTTCCACAACCAAAAAATCTTACTCTCATTTTCAAACAAGTTGCACCAGAATTCTTGCAGATAATTGAAGAATATGAGTTGGCAACTAATTTAGGTAAAAAGCTACAAGCGCTCCAAAAAATCGCGAGCCTTTGAAAGTAAAAATCACCATTACACAAAAGAACGGTGACCAAATAAATTCTTTGTGGCTGGCGTAAAAATACGACAAATAAACCTCATAACATCAACGAGTTTTGCGTACTCATAAAGTTTATAAGTTTGCAAAAGTAGATTTACAAAAGACGTAAAACCAATTAACAAAAAATACTAAACCGAGTTTAATATGCTCAATATGTTTCATTTAGATTTATCTATTGAAAAATGTTATAATATGGACTAAATGGGAGAGAGTGAAATTATATCTAAGAAAAAAGTAGAGTTTCTCATCAAGGAAATGAAGGATTTTATCGTGAGTGTCGGGTGGACGCATAAAATCCAGATAACTCAATCAGAGTTGTATGAAAACTTCGCCAATAAAATGAGGGTGGTTAAAGTAATTTCAGCGTCATTGACATCTGCTGGACTAGCAAGTCTTATTTTGCGAGTATTTCCAAATCATGAGAATATATCACTTTTTACAGCCTTCGTCTTATCATTACTATCAATTTTTACAGAATCTTTTGAAAAAGATAAAGATTTTAATAAATTATCAGCAAATTCTAAGGCGATAGCTGGTCAATTTTGGGAACTAAGAGTAGATTGTGAGTCATTACTTTATAGGTTAAAAACAGGAGAAGATATTAAGGTAATACAAAATGATTTCCAGATAATAAAAGTTTTACGAAAAACACTAGCAGGGAATTTGCCAAATGCCACAGCCAAGGCAGTCTCTATTGCGTCTGATAAATTAAAGAAAAACAAAGATAATAACTACACAAATGATTATAAGTTATTCAACTTAGAGGATTGAAAATATGCTTATTGAATATGCAAAATCATTAGTCATATCAGAAGATGAATATAAAAAATGGTTTTCTAGAATTGATAGAATAAAAAATAAACTCGACGAACATTACTATAGCAGAGGTACTAAAGACAGTATTGTAATTGTCGGCTCCGTAGGCAGATTAACTGCAATTACAAAAACAAGTGACTACGATGTTTTGTATATTCTACCAGATGAAATATTTAAAAGGTTTGATAAATACAAAGGAAATGGTCAATCTGCATTACTTCAAGATGTTAAGAGTATAGTAAAAGAAACCTATGATAAAACCGACATACGAGCAGATGGTCAAGTTATAGATATTATGTTTAAAGATGGAACTATAGAGTTAGTTCCATCTTTTAAGCAACAAGACGGAAGCTTTATGTATCCTGATAGTAATAACGGCGGTAAATGGAAATATACAAAGCCCATAGACGAATTACAGCTTGCAATACGAGCAAAAAATAACAGCTCTGATTTATATAATTACTTATGTTTTCTTCTTAGACAATGGAAAAACCATAAAGGTTTTGCATTTAAGGGTCTCTTAATAGACACTCTGGTTTTTAATTACCTTAATAATATTAATTATGAAAATATCTCTGAATTCAACCTATTAAAAGGACTTTATAATTATTTAGCAAAAGAAGACAGAGAAAAAAGTTATTGGCTTGCTCTTGGTAGTAATCAGCAAATAAGCAATGATGACCATGGAAAATTCATTTACAAAGCCTCCCAAGCAGTAAAGAAAATTGAAGACAGTGATAACGTACAAACTGTGATGAAGACGCTATTTGGATATAAGCAGTACAATAACAGAGCACCAGAAGAGGAGTTTGCTGAAGAAAAGTTCATTGTGGACATACAATACAATATATCTATAGATTGTATAATCACTCAAGATGGGTATCGACCTAAAAAACTTTCAGATTACCTAAGAAATAAGTGGAAATTAAAAAACAATAAGACACTCACATTTAAAGTAATAGAAAGCAATATACCTAAAGAGCTTCAAATAAAATATTATTGGAAAGTAAGAAATGTTGGCCCAGAAGCAATCGGTCAAGAAAGGGGTGGTATTTTTGAAGGTGGAAAGACTCAAATTGAGCACAGCAATTTTAATGGATCACACTTCGTTGAGTGTTTTGCTGTAGTTGAAAATATAGTAATTGCACGAGATAAGATATGTGTTCCTATAGATATTAAGAACGGCTTTTAAACTATAGACGATAAAAAATAATAAGTAGAAAAAAGATGAGCAATAATCAAGATTCGCAAAAAACAACGATATTTCAGCACAAGAGTCGACTACTAACACAAGCAATCAAGATACTAAATATCTTATAGCTCAAACTACGAAAAATATATCAGAACTACCGAAGAAGGGAAGCCTCTCCTGTAGTAACAAGTCATTTATCAAAAGCACCATTAACGCACCGCTTAACTAAATAATCGCCTATGTCAAAAAATAGTGGTTATTATTTACCCAACAAGCTAATAAAAAGCCATTAGCAAAACAGAGGGGCAAAGCAAAATAGAAGAATGTTAGCTCAACAAATATCTTTTTATTACGAATTGCTGTATTCATATAACCATACTTTGCCATAGCCTCATCAAAAATTTTGCCCATATATAACAAGTCACCAATCCAACCCATAAAAAATAAATTTTTAGTCAAGCTATGCAATACCTTTTTAGAATTTTAAAGTGCCGTCAATTAAAACGACACCGCAAGATATCTAAATCTATATCACAAAGTCGGCAAATTACTTATGTGGTATCGTTTTTATCCAAAGGCCCTTAAAATTACAACCAAATTTACGTATAAACTTAGGAAATTAAGTTATATAATAAACGATCTATATATAAAGCAACTCTAAGTTAGAATGATTTTAATACTATTATTTAGGAGATAGCTAGTCAGTTTTTAATTTATGTTCTGATTAGTATGCTAGCAAAAAATACTCGAGAGGTGCTTTTGGCTATGGGCTTTACTATTTCATATTGCACGATTAAAAAAATGCGATATAATCAAAACTAACGATTATAATCGTTGAACATTTCCATGTATTTCTTATATTGGCAAAACATCTCAGTTTGTCGCATATGTGTGACTCTTCTGGAGTGCGACAGGCTGTCATGTTATTTATATGATGCCTAATTCTACAGAAAGGACGGTGGTCATTATGAAAAAGAAGCTTCTCAATGTCAAGCGTACGCCTTACGAGATCAATCAGAAAAACGGTGCAATGAATTGCGCAAACTGCTCTGGTGGTAACTGTAACGGCGGAGGCGGCGGAACTTCCTGTGGCGGTGGCGGCGGTCATTAATTTACCTCGTCGTACCATCGCCCATTTGTGGCAAACATAAGAATACAAGATTGTTTGGCTCACACATGCCAAACCTTCACCCTTGGCCCGGAACCTAGATTTCGGGCCTATTTCTTACTTGAGCCCTGTAAAAATGTTATACTATAGTAGAGAATTATCTCTGGAACCTTAAAAACTTTAGTCTTTTGAAAGGGAGGCGCTTAAGATGAATATCAATTTTACCCCAATTTTGGTAGTACCAGCAGTTCCATATAAAGGAGGAATAAGATTCCTTCACCGCGATAACCAGATCGACATCGGCCACGATATGGCTGATGAAGTTTGGAAGATCTTGAGCTTTTGCAATGGATATGCAAATATTTCATCCATCATTGAGTCTTCTGGCTTGCCTAAAGATGACGTGATGGAAATTCTCGTTGAACTAGAGAATATGGAACTTATTGTTGACTCAAGATATCAATTCATGCATTTTCACCGTATTAGTAACTACCCGTCCGCGGTCAACTCAGATCTTACTCAAGACGAGATCGAAGCCTATACTAAAAGTAAAAGGTTGTCGATTAAGTCTGGTGAAGTTATCCGGTTTAACTGCAACACATCCTCAGTATTATTCTGGGTCAGGAAAAATCGACGCTCTTGCCGCTCTTTTTCTGAGAAGAAGATGACGGTCAACCAAATCGGCAGCATTTGCCACTTTGCCTACTCTATTCCTAATCATTCAGTACCAAGTGGCGGGGCGCTCTATCCGCTTAGGATTTATGTGTTAGTCGAGAAGCCACAAGATGGGCTTGAATCTGGTTATTATGAGTATGACGCTGAGCAAAATTATCTTATCCGTTTTAATGATGAAGTCGATGTTGAGCAACTGAAATACTGCTTTAACCAAGAAGAAATACCTTTTGGATCTTCTGTGCAAATCGTCATTGCGGCAGATCTTGAACGTCAGCCATACAAGTACGCCAATCGTGGCTATCGCTTGACACTGATTGAAGCAGGTCACGTCGCCGAAAACATTAGTCTCTATTGCGCTGAGCAAGGCCTTGGCGCGTGCGAGATGGGTGGTGTTCAGGATAAACCTTTGAAGCAAGAGCTCGAGCTTTCTGGCAATATTTGGCCTGTACTTGCAATTCAGGTAGGCTATCCGGCAGATTCCGAGACGAAGCAGTTCAACAAGATTCGCTTTGTCGAAGAGCGTATTGGTGTAGATCATCCAGTTAAAGACATGTGGACACACATATTTGATGATGATGGTTCATTCTTTGGGATCACAGCTACTTATCTGGATGGAAATGACAATATTCAATACGCTGGAGCGACTAGCCCATCTTATGCGGATGCCGTTTTCAAGGCGACTATTGAGGGTTATGAGCGCTATCAATCTAGCCAGGTACGAGTGGATTTTCGAGGTTCAGCAAACCAAGTACCAGGTAAGTGGCTTGATCCTAGAATGTTTTTTCCGCTCACGGAAGAGCAAGCTAAAAAGTGTGGAGTAAAGTTCTTCACGAACGATCTTGTTATCAATTGGGTATTAGGAACTAATTATGACGGCTCTGAAATCTACGTTCCGTCGGATTTGGTTTACTACGGCCAAAAAGACGACGAAAACCGCATTTACTACGGCAATTCGTCTGGCATTGCAGCTCATTTTGATCTTAATGAAGCCAAGAAGCGAGCCGTAGTTGAGCTAATTGAGCGTGACGCCATTATGCGCAACTGGTTTTCCCAGAAGTCTCCGCGTCGAGTAGATAAAAAGATTCTCCCGATTCATGCCAGAAAGCGCATTTCTCACTGGATGAAACAGAATCGTCAGTTGATTATTCTTCAAATTCCAAGTAATTTCGGAATGATCTTCGAAACGGTAATTATCGGCAATGAGCAGCCATGCTTCGTAAGTGGAGCGGCGGCTACGATTGATATAAATTCCGTAGATGACGCGATTCTGAAATCTATACAAGAAGCGGAGCATAATCTCCTGTTAGCTCTCCGCTATCCAGACATGGAATTGATAGATCCGTCTAATGTTTCTACGCCAGCGGACCACGGAAAGGTTTACTACTACAAGAAAAACGCTGAGAAGTTATGTTGGCTGTGGGATGAGACCATGCCAGAAAGTTATATTCAAGAAAGCATTACAATCGCCGACTTTGATCGGTTCTGCAATGAGCAATTAAGGCTCGTGATGGTTGACTTATCAGATAGAAGGTCCGACTTGAAAGTCGTTCGAGTATTTAGCCCTCGGCTAATACCGATTAACTTTGGTTTCAACTCAATGCACTACACTCATCCAGTGATTCAACACTCAGTGGGCGTCAATCCTGACAGTCTGAAGATGCCACACTACTTCGCGTAAGGGCTATAGTTAAACAAAAAGCATGGGTTTTGTATCCATGTTTTTTCATGCCTATAAGATAATTTTGAAATCTGCATATTTATCAGCAAACGCATCTTCGATTCTTTTGTTAGTTTTCTCAAGGTATTTCTTTACAAGATAGTAACCTAGAGAGTAGCCAGACCAACGTGGTAACTTATCGTTACCATTAAAGAATATCTCATCGTAATTATATTCATTAGAATCTAGTTTATCGTGAACCACTGCTAGAATTTTTTCATTTTCTTCATCAGAACGCTCAAGGATAGTTTTGATGAATAAAGTTTTTTCAGGATTATTGTTTGCAAACTCATCTTCAAACACACAAGCAAGTCCCTCGAATAATAATCCGTCGAAAAGAGATTTTGTCCATTCATCATTTTTTCCCCAGCGAGCCGCATGGCAAAGCTCGTGTACAACATTTTCGGAAATTAAATTCTCAGTAGCTTTTTCATCATCAATGTTAATACGAATAAAATCAGCTGAAAAAGTGTATCCGCCAGCTCCATTTTCAGGTATAATCATTGGGATTCGATTCGTAACTAAGATATCGATATCCCAGTCTATCTTTAATTTTGGGAAAACATATTTCTCAGCTTTTTTCACAGCAGTTTTTATTATCTCTCTCTTATCTAAGAGATTACCATTGGCTTCAGTTAATAAGATGTTTACTTTATTCATATAGTATATTGTATTATATTATTGCAATAAAATAATGGTGTTTCAATACACTAAGATGAAAAAGGTAAAATATACAAGTAATTGGATGATTGACTATTGTCGTCGCAATAAAGATTGTATCTACCATAATCACTAAAAACAATTGAAGAATATGAGCATAAACTATCTAAAAGCATTCGTTTAAAATATTTGACGGCTCATATCGAGTGGATCTTACACATCTAACTAAAAATACTATTGAAGCTCATAAATTGTATATCAACCAGCTCAAACAACCAATAGTAGTTGATAAAAATATCACTAAACGCAACTCAACCGACGCTCGGGCCGACATGAAGCGCGCCATGGCAAAGCAAGCTGAAGCCGAACGCGAACGTCGTGCTGCCATCATCTCTGCTGAAGGTGAAAAGGCTTCTGCTGCCGCCGTTGCCGAAGCCGCCGAATTACTTGCCAAAACTCCTGGCGGTCTTAATATTCGTACTCTTCAGACTTTGGAGAAAATCAGCACCGACCCATCTCAGAAGACAGTTATCCTTCTTCCAACCGACCTTGCCGGCGGACTCAAGAATCTTCTTAAATAAAAAATACTGTTTCATAAAAATAGTGCCAGATGGCACTATTTTTATTCTAAAATTTCAACTCACAATTACTGCAGTAATAATGATGATCTTCCAGACAACACCCGCCAAGCCAAATTCTCCCCTCCGCCTCCGCTTTTTTCATCTCTTCATCCATCACTGGCATCCCATAGATAATTCTTGCCGTATGTTTGTTTCCACATTTAGGACAAATTGATCGCAACTTCTCAATCTGCCGTTTTCGATCTTTTTCAAGCGTCCGATCGACCTCCATCATTCTTCTTAATCCAGCTATTTCATCTTCGTTAAAGAATTTCTCAATCTCATAAAGCAAAGCTTTCCTATTTTGGAAAAACTTATATAGAAAAGTACATAAAATCTTTACTTGTTCAGCTTCACCATTCTTAGCCCATTCTCTTAGCTTGTCTCCAAGCGGTAAGTACATATAATGACCGCTTGCCTCATAAAATTCATGGAGAATCTCGTCATACTTGCTTCCCATATGAAGACTAAAACCCTGCTCGATCAATTGATCAAGATTTGGTATTTTATAGACGTCTTTAATAATCGGCCTTGGCTTTATTTCTTTATCGCATATAATCTTAATCTTCATCAGTTAGCTAGATTATAATACCTTTTAGGTTCTTCTGTGTAAAAATAAAACTAAAACACCGTGTCGCGTAATAAATATTGCAATCAACCGATAATCCAAAACAAAAAAATCGATACAAAGTATCGAATCTATGAAAACAATAATTCATTGTGGCTGGGGATGAGGGATTCGAACCCCCGAATGGTGGGACCAGAACCCACTGCCTTACCACTTGGCGAATCCCCATTCTTTGGTATCTCTATGATACCATATTTTTCAGAAAATGAACCCTTAATTTTAAAAATCCCTTTACAAAAACAAAAATCCTCGCTATACTGCTATTGACAGTCTGGTATCAGACTATTTTTTATGGAAGGAGCAAATGGCAAATATCACTCGTATCAAAGCCGGTGAATCTAAGGAGAAAACCTCTCCCAAAAATCGAGCGCCGGAAAAAACTAATAGCAAATCCGCAACCGAAACTACAAGTCATACTCAACAAACTAAAGTTTCAACAGCCGACAAAAAGCTAACCAAGCTTGAGAAGGCACAACAAAAATACGAGAAGAAACAAGCAAAAAAGCAGGCTAAGTTAGAGAAAAAAGCTAACAAAAAGCCAATGCCAAAGGTTCTTCGCATCCTAACTGCTCCTTTCCGTAAAATTGGTGGTTATTTCCACGCTTCTTGGCAAGAACTTCGCCAAGTTCGCTGGCCAAATCGTAAAATGACCTGGAAACTCGTTTCCGCCGTCATCATCTATACTGTCATCTTCGCAGCATTTATCATGTTGCTTGACGCAGGTTTCACTTTATTATTTAACAATCTATTGAAATAGGAGAATAGAAAATGGCAGTCAACCGTTATGACGACACTCTAGCATGGTACACCATTAGTACCTACAGCGGCTACGAAGATAAGGTCGCAGAATCAATCAAGCAGCGTCTCGATCGCCCAGAATTCCAGGATAAAATTTTAGACGCTATCGTTCCTAAAGAAAAACAAATTGAGATTAAAAACGGTAAACGCAAGATTGTTGATCGCAAGATCTTTCAAGGTTACGTATTAGTCCAGATGCGTCTTTCTGACGAAACTTGGTATATTATCCGAAATACCCCAGGCGTCACTGGCTTTGTCGGTACTGGTACTCAGCCAACTCCAGTTTCCGAAAAAGAAATTGCAAAGATCAAGAAACGCATGGGTGTTGAAGATCCAAAGTATTCCGTCAACTACGCCCTTAATGAAGTTGTCTCCATCACCGATGGTCCTTTCAAAGGCTTTGAAGGTACCGTTGCCGAAATCGATTCCACCAAAGGCAAACTCAAGGTTATGGTTTCCATGTTTGGTCGCGAAACGCCAGTTGAACTTGACGCTCTTCAGGTAAAGAAGATCAGCTAGAATAACTCTCTAGACTCACTATGAAATAGAGCACTTCGGTGCTCTATTTTATCTATCTATCATATCGAATAAAAAGCTCGGTCACAAAAAACAGGTTCTATATTGTCAGTTATGCTAAAATATAACCATATACATTTAATTTGGGATCTGCCTCATGCCAATCACAAACCATAATCAACTTAGCCATAACGAGATAACGGGCCAAGAAAATAATATCAATACAACCGAGCAAAGCGCCCAGCATCTATCTCGCCTCCAAAACGAAATCGGCTCCAAAGTCCTCTCTCTTGTTAACTTCGAATCTAAATATAAAGACATCGTCGAATCTTCCTTCAATAAAGCCAGCCAAAATAAAGAAAAACTCCCAGGCAAGAATAATGAACGTAGAAACTTCGCCTATCTCTCCCGTCTAGATCGCATGATCGAAAAATATGGCGATAAAGCCGAACAAAAGATTTGGCAAGCCTCTGCCGAAAGTGTCGTCATGGACTTTGAAGATATTCCAGACTCCTATTGGAAGCAACAAGAACAAATCTTAAGAGACAATGGTCAAGGCAGGGAACTAAGTAGAAGTGAAAAGGAAATTCTCGCTGATGATCTCATCGAAAAACAGCGTGAATCCATCACCTCTTGGACCAACTACCTAGGCGATAAGAACTGCCCATATCCTCTCTGGTTTAAAGTCTATGCTTTCGATGGTATCTCCAAGATGAGCAATGCTCTCAATCTTGATGAAGCAGACTATAATAGACGAGATAATACTACAGCCCTCAGTTTTCCAAAACTTAATGCCGAAATCCTCGCCAAAGTTTATCGCCAAATCAATGATTTTTATGGTGTAGATAAAGAGAACTGGCTCTCTAAACACTCCGATGATGAAAAACTAGTTTCTCTCGTTAAATCTGCCAACTTCCCCAAACTCTACGCCAAAGAACTGGTCGATACCAAGGTCATTCTCAAAACCCCAGAACGCACCGAAGATGTTCATGGTGATTGGT
>CAUUKK010000007.1:0-11878 GCA_963545805.1 uncultured Candidatus Saccharibacteria bacterium | reverse complement strand
GTTTGTGATGGGCAGAATATTGATTGTATTCGTCAACGGTTGGAGGACGAGTGCCGATGAGTGACATGCTACCTTCTAGAACGTTAAAGAACTGTGGAAGTTCATCAATACTGGTTTTTCGGAGGATTTTACCAATCTTGGTGATACGGGGGTCATTCTTCATCTTAAACATAAACCCCTGCATTTCATTTTGATCTTTGAGAGTTTGGAGTTTGGCCTCTGCATCTTGGTACATGGAGCGGAATTTATAGATATAGAAGAATTTGCCATTGCGGCCGACGCGTTTTTGCTTAAAGATAATAGGTCCGGGATCTTCAAGAAAGATGAGGGGGGCGACGATGAGTCCAAAAATGAGACAGATGAAGCAGCCAACGAGGGCACCGGCGATATCCATGAGGCGTTTTAGAAGTAGCTCCCCGTCGCTAAAGAGGCGTGGTGAAAGTCGAATGACATTGGTGGTGCCAAAATCTTCAAGTTTGGTTTCAAGAGTTTCAATAGCGAAGCTGTCTATGGTGATGAGAGAATCGATACCCATTTCGCTAAAGGCTTCGATAAGGTGCTCGATTTTTTTTCTAGCTAGATGGTTGACGCTAAAAATTACAAGATCAACTTGATGTCGTTTAACATATTCGAGGGTAGAAAAGGAAAGTTCTTTGAGCTTTATTGATTCAAGTGCGGGGTTTTTAGAGGAAGAGTCTGTATCTTTTGATGACTGTGTCTTTAAATTGCTAGAGAGTATTTTAACTTTATAAAAACGATCAGCTTGTTTGCCAGAGAGTGAAGTTATGCCTATAATCTCACAATCTTCGGAATTAAGCTTTTGGATGTCATAGACTGCTTGTTCGAGAGAGCTATTGTCAGTGATAATAATAGTTTTCTTGGTGTGATGCCCAAGATACTGGCGTTTTATTAGATGAATGAGAAATAGACAGGAGAAAGAAATGCTGAAATTGATAGAAAAGAAGGTGCCAAAGAAGAGGCGGGGGATGCTGTCGCTGATATGAGTGGTGTAGACGAGGGTGGAAAAAATAATTGCCATGAAGATATTAGTGAGGAAGGCGGCTTTAATATGTCTTAAAATGCCGCGCTTAGCGGTGATGGGATTATAGCGATAAAAGGTGAAGACGATGAGAAAAGAGAGGAGAAGATAGAGGAAAACGGTGGAATCTTTGAGGTGGCGAAAGGCAACGTCAGAGGGATCCCAACCAAAACGCGAGAGGTAGGCGATCAAAAAAGAAATGATAATAGAAAAAAGATTTGAAAAGAATAACCCAACACGATGATTTGACATATTGCATATATTATAGCATAAAATGTAGTTTTTTTAAAGAGAGAGTACGGGTAATTCTCTGTTATAATAATAGAAAGGTGCAATTTAATTTGTACGAGTTAACAAAGGGAGTTTATGGGGAGTATTTTTTCGAAGATTATTGCGGGCGAAATTCCGTGCTATAAAATTTACGAAGATGAAAAAACGCTGGCTTTTTTGGATATTCATCCAGAGACGCCGGGACATACCTTGGTGGTGCCAAAGGTTGAGGTGGATAAACTGTATGATCTTCAGATGGAAGACTATTTGGCGGTAATGAAGACTGTAAAAATGTTGGCGAGTCGGATGGAGAAAGTTCTGGGAAGGCGCACGCTGATGAAGGTGATCGGTACTGATGTTCCTCATGCCCACGTACACCTTGTATCGCTTGACCCAGATTATCAGTATGGACAGGTGGTCGAGATGACAGAGGAGGAGATGAAGGAAATGCAAAAGAAATTAACGGAAGGAGTGGAATAATGAAATTTTCGCCATCATATAATCCAGCAGATTTTGAAACGGATATTTATGCAGGCTGGGAGGCGGCCTCAAAGTTCTTGCCGGCTAAAACGGATAGGGGTGGAAGAAGCGGACGTGAATCCAAAAGATATTCAATTGTGATGCCACCACCTAACGCAAACGGTAACCTACATATTGGCCATGGCCTTACGGTAGCGACAGAAGATGCTTTAGCTAGGTATTATCGATTAAGGGGTCGTCGTACTTGGTATGTACCTGGGGCGGATCATGCAGGGTTTGAGACCTGGGTAGTTTATGAACGCGAATTGGAAAAACATGGCAAGACTCGTTTTATGTACTCTCGAGATGAGCTATATGCGCGAGTCTGGGATTTTGTGCAGGAAAAACGTGGAGCGATGGAGCTTCAGCTTCGCGCGCTTGGCGCCTCATGTTCTTGGAAGGATCTTACCTTTACTCTAGATGAAAATGTGGTGCGACAAACTTATCGAACATTCGAGAGAATGTGGCAAGATGGATTAGTCTATAGGGGTGAAAAGCTGGTTAATTATTGTACAAAACACCAGACGGCTTTTGCTGATATTGAGGTGGAGTATAAGGACGAAGAAGGTAAACTATATGAAATTAAGTATCCGATCGCTAATGGTGATGGGTTTGTTGTAGTTTCTACAACACGTCCAGAGACATTGTTTGGAGATGTGGCTGTGGCAGTTAACCCAGCAGATGAACGTTATGCTGATATTTTGGGGCAGTTTGTTTCCCTACCGCTGACGAAGCGAGAGATTCCAGTAATTGCGGATAAACATGCAGATATGGAATATGGGACTGGAGCTGTTAAAATTACGCCGGCACATGATGTGAATGACTTTGAGGTTGGAGAGAGGCATGAATTGCCAAGAATTTCGGTGATTGGTCCGGATGGAAAAATGCTACCTGTTTGTGGTCCGTCATATGAAGGATTGACTGTACTTGAGTGTCGCAAGAAAGTATTAAAAGATCTTTCTGCGGCGGGGCTTTTGGTGTCTGAAAAGAGGATTCAGCATTCAGTGGCGCATTGTTATAAATGTGGAACCGTGATTGAGCCAATGTTGAAAGAGCAGTGGTTTGTGGATACTTCGAAGTTGGCTAAGATGGCTACCCAGCATTTAAATAATAATGAGATTAAATTTTATCCAGAAAATAAATTAAAAGTTTTGATCAATTATCTTGAGGGTCTGAAGGACTGGAACATTTCAAGGCAAATTCCTTGGGGTATTGCGATTCCAATGTTTAGAAAGGTTGATGCAAATGATGAGGGTCCGGAATGGCGATTTGATGTACGCACACATTTGTCAGAGATTGAGATTGGGGGCGTAAAATACCAGCGCGATGAGGATACCTTCGATACCTGGTTCTCTTCTTCACACTGGCCAATTGTTTGTACAAACTGGGAAGAAGGGGTGGGGAGTGAGTTTTATCCACTTAACACGATGGAAACCGGTGCGGATATTTTGTTTGCTTGGGTGGCTCGAATGATTATGGTGGGGATTTATGTGACTGGCGAAGTTCCGTTTAAAGAAGTTTACCTACACGGTTTAGTGCTTGATGCACATGGCAAGAAGATGTCGAAGTCTAAGGGCAATGTAATCAATCCAATGGAAATGATTATGCAGTATGGTTCCGACGCCTTTAGATTGGGTATTTTGCGTGGACGTTCGGCTGGGTTAAATCAGGCGTTTTCGGAAAATTCTGTTGTTTCGGGACGTAATCTGTGTAATAAATTGTGGAATATTTCTCGGTTTGTTCAGGGGATTGTGGACGCAGAAGAGGAGGAGAAGGGATATTCTGAGACGGACGTCTCGGTAGTACTGGGGGCTGATAGAGAATCTGCAGTACATCAAACTGGGAGCGACTCGATTAATCCAGAGGTTTATCAGTATACGACAAATAATATGGGGGAGGATTGGATTTGCCGTGAGATTAACAGAGCTAGGGGTGTACTTGAACAGTGCATGGCGGGATATCGTTTTTCGGAGGCAGTGGAAGCGATTTATGAACTGATCTGGGATAAATATGCGGATTGGTTCCTTGAAAGCCAGAAAATTTATAAGAATATTTCCCTGCTAAAAGTTAGTTTAGAGTCAATTTTGACGATGCTACATCCGTTTGCTCCATTTGTAACAGAGGCGATTTGGCAGAATTTGTCTTGGACGGACGGAATGATTATTGATGCAATGTGGCCTTCAGTGATGAGTTACGATGAGATTTCGGCCGAAAATTTTGAACGATTAATAGAGGTGATTTCTGAAATTCGTGGTACAGAAACGGCGCTAGCTAAGTTCAATAAAGGTAAAAAGTTTGGACTACTCGTTGGTGAGGATATCTTAGTTAATGACAACTTGTTGTTGGTGAAATTCCTGTCGCATGTGCCGTCAATTGCTTCGACTAATGGTTCCCCACGCGGTTTGAGGCTGGCAACAGTAAATCATGAGCTTTATCTTGATGTACCAGTGAAAGTAGTGGTAGATTTTAAAGATGAGTTAGAGGCGAAGATTTTAGCTATTGGCCGTGAATTAGATGCTTTGAATGCTAGGATGATGAATCCGCGATACGTGGAGAAGGCTCCAGCTCAATTAGTTAGAGAGACTAGAAATAGTATTGAGGAGAAAGAGGAGCAGATTGAGCGACTAAAACAGCAGCTTTCTATCATTTAAGCTGCGTATTGTGAAAAAAAGAGGCTTTGAGCCTATTTTTTTGACATTTCCCTGTTTTATTCTTATTTTTAGTATTTGTTTCTTTATTTTTCGCGTATATCATCGATTGTATTTGGAAAAGTTCCTTGATTTAAGGACATTTATGATAGTTGGTGTCTATTTTTAATAAATTTTATTTACGTTTTTTAATAAAATAATGTCAACTTTGTGAAATTGGTCATAAAAATGTCGTGCTTCCCTGTTAAGCACGTGAAAATACTTGTGTTAGTCATGATAATAAAAAATTTATGCTTGACACAGCCAAGTTTTTATTTCATAAAAGTACTATTTTTGATATGACCAATTACTTATTTTTTAGATTATTACAAAAAACTAAAAGTTTGAGTAATTGTTATGTTTATAATACTGCTTGTGGGTTGCTAAGTCAATAGGGTGTTAATAATTGGGGTAGGGAATGAATAGGAATGGGGAATTATTAGGCTATGTGGAAAATGAATCGATTTATTTATGGTGGGGAACTATGCTAGAATGTAGGTGTGGCTTATATTAGAAAATTTAAAACTGCTTCTGGCGCAACGGGTGTGCAAGTTTGCTATAAAGAACATAGTAAGATTGTAAAAACAGTTCATGTAGGCTCGGCAAATTCACCGGAAGGTTTGAATCGACTTCTAATTAAGGCACAAGAAATAATTGATGAAGGGAAGAGTTCACTTTTTGATTTGAGTGGATTTTAAACCTTTTATTTTTTTGGTGAATTTTTTAACCTTTGTTTTTGATTGGTTTTTGGTTATTCTGCCTTTTTTGGTGGTTCTTTTTAACTAATGCAGTTTATGCATTAGTTAAGGGAACTATAGTAATTCTTAACTAATGCAATTTATGCACTAGTTTGGGGAATCGCAGTAAGTAAAAGATTATGATGAGTATCTTTATTATAAGATTGGATTTAAATTTTTTGTTTTTGACTAGAAGGTTTATTTTTAGACGTTCTTAAAAAAATAACTAGTGCATTTTTTGCACTAGTTGGGAAATAACTTGACATTATATGAAGTTTTTTGTGGAAGTGAGGATTTTTGAATTTTTGTGAGTAAAATATTGTGCGACTTTAGAGTTACATGGTCTTGATGATAGGATTTACGTGTTTTTTACAAAATATTGAAGAAGTTCTAGGAATCGGTAGCTGATGAATGCGCCTTTATAAGAGGGAAAATTGTGTAATAGTTGTTCATTACAAACTGTTTGAAAGATTTGAAGAGCTTTTGGTAGAGAAAGCCATTTTAGAATATAGTCTTCTTCGAGTTCATCTGGCATATAATTTGGGTGAAGGACTTTGTCTGGCTGGGCAGAGAAGAAAAAGGTGGTGGTGACTCGATCGTAGCGCTTCTCGTGGATATTACCGATTGGTTTTGGATTTTTGAGTAAATAACCGGTTTCTTCTAATGTTTCGCGACTTAGTGCTTGAAGAAGAGATTCACCTGGTTCGATCCCGCCACCGGGGATGGCATAGTAATCTCTGGCCCGAGAATAGAGTAGACAGATTTCCTGATTTTGATTAATTAGTAAGCAACGTGCGGAATTTCTAATATTGGGATGCTCGACAATTGGTTTCAAAAAATCAGGATGAGCTGGTTGAGGAGTTTTATCTAAGAAGAAATTTTGATTTAGATATTGGATTGTATGATTTATAATTTGAATTTCTTGAGTTTTGAGACCAGAATAAAAACTATTTTGCATAATAAATATATTATACTGTATAAGAAATTAATTTTTTTTGAACTGTTTATTGGATAATTGAACGTGGCATAATATTAAGAGTGAACGGATCGGTGGGTGGAATTTGAGATTTAACTTCGTAATAAGCTGCGGAGGCAACCATGGCGCCATTGTCTCCTGAAAAACGAGGTTCCGGAAAATATAACTTAATTTTGTTATGCAGCTTAGAATTTTGTTGTTCAATATAGGAGTTGAGGTCGTGACGCAGTCTTTGATTGGCTGAAACTCCACCTGCAATAATGAGGCTCTCAGTTTTGGGATTCTGCTTAAGTGCTAGATTAATTTTTTCGATTAGAATATCAACAGCGGTCTGTTCAAAGGAAGCTGCAAAATCTGCACGTTGCTGATCAGTGAGAAGTGCGGCCAACTGCGATGAGGGGAATGAAATAGGTTTCTGGGTTTCTTTTTGAACTTCACGAAGAACGGCGGTTTTAAGTCCAGAAAATGAAAAATCAAGAGTACCAGACATAGGATGGGGAAACGAATAGGCGTTGGGGTTTCCAGTTGCGGCGGCTTTAGTAATTGAAGGGCCACCTGGATAGGGAAGACCTAGGATTTTGGCAATTTTATCAAAACATTCACCAACTGCGTCATCGCGGGTGGTGCCAATAATTTCAAATTGTTGATGTGCGGACATTTTAACGATTTGAGTATGACCGCCTGAAATGATCAGGGCAATGAGCGGAAAATTGGGCTCAGTTTGGTTCTGGAGCCAGTTAGCATAGATGTGAGATTTGAGGTGGTGAACTGCATAGAGTGGTTTGTGTTGTAAAATGGCAAGGGTTCGAGTGGTTAGTGTTCCAACAAGAAGAGAGCCAAGAAGGCCTGGAGTATGGGTGACGGCGATGGCGTCAATTTTAGACCAATCATCTTGGTTGGAATTAGTTTTTAGATTAGCTTCTTGAAAAGCTTGATGAATGGCGGGAAGGATTGCTTCGAGGTGAGAGCGGGCGGCGATTTCGGGAATGACACCACCATAGGCGGCGAAAATATCTATTTGTGAAACAACCACATTGCTTAGAATGGTTTGGCCGTTTTCGACAATAGCAACAGCGGTTTCATCGCACGATGACTCGATTCCCAAAATTCTCATAGACTGATTATAGTATGAGTTTGAGATTTTGTTAACTGCTTGAGAATAATAGGCTAACTTGAGAATTTGAGGGATTCAATAGGTTTTTGTCTGGAAGCTTTAAAAGCAGGGAAGAGGCCGAAAAGAATACCAGTGACAAAGGCAAAGTAGAATGCGACGAGGCAAATTTCGAGGTTAATAAATGGTTTGAAGGGGGTGAAGGTGGAGCAGAAAATTGCTACGAGGTAGCCGAGGAGGAAGCCGCCAATGCAGCCAAGAAAAACGAGGATGATGCTTTCAAAGAGGAATTGCATAAAGATGTGGGTATTAGTGGCGCCGATGGCTTTTCGAATACCAATTTCGTGAGTGCGTTCTGTGACGGAGACTAGCATGAGATTCATAACGCTGATACCGCCAATGAAAAGTGAGATTGCTGCAATACTGCCCAACATGATGGAGATAATAGAGAAGAAGTTGCTGGCAGGGTGGGAGATATGTGAACCATAGTTAACGGTGAAATTGCTGGCGGAGCCTTTGAGGTCGGTAAGAACTTTAGTAATTTGATGAGCGGTGGACTCGGTTTTTTGATTATCTTTCACGGTGATATTGATTTGTTGAATTTGGGGATTAAGGTTCTTGATTTGCTCAATATCAACGATAACGGATTGGTCGAAATCTACCCCATTAAAATTAATGGGGTTCTCGGTTTTTTGGAGGGTGCCAATAATAATAAATTTGTGACCAGAGAAAGAGAAGGTCTTACCAATGGGTTCACTGGAGCCAAAGAGTTGAAGGGCAAGAGAATGTCCAATAACAGCTGATTTTAGATTATTATCTTGGATAAAATTCCCGGACTTGATTTCTAGGTTTAGGATATCTTTGAGGTCGGAATTACTGGCTAAAATAGTAGCTGAATCAACGGTGTGATCACCAATGGCTGTTTCGTGGAGAACTGCGAGGGGGGCGATGTTTTTGATATTATCGCTGGACTCTTTAATTTTAGTCAAGTCCTCCATGGTGAGATTTGAATTATTGAAATGGTTTGAGCTTGTTAGTTCGTCAATAATATTTGTAAGATTGTTTTTATTGTTTGCAGGTCGAACAAGAATGAGTTCTTGATTTAGTGCCTTTATCTGAGAGGAGATAAGTTGCGAAATACTGCCTGCAAGACTGAGAATTAAAATAATACTCCCTATACCAACTGATATACCAAGACAGGTGAAGAAACTGCGAAACTTGTGTTTTTTGAGAGAATTTTTGGCGATCTCAAAATTAGTACGAAGAAGTAATGACATTATTTACGGCGTCCTTTCGCTTGTTTTTTATTAGTTTTTGCAGGCTTGGCTTTGATTTTAGATTTCTTGTAAGGTTTTTCTAGCTCCTCTATAGAGGTGACTTTCTTTACGATGCGAATTGAACCGTCACTTGACGTAGATGAGACAACAGGGAAGTTGGGCTTTTTTGATGTTGAATCTGTCTTGACCGGGGTTTTTGCTGGTTGTGTAGTCTTATGATCAGTAATAGAGATTTCAGAGGTGGTCGGGTACTTGTAGGAAAGGTTAGGGGATTTTGGCTCATTCTTTTCGATTGATATTGTTTCTGTCGGTGCTGCGGCCAAGGATGGGTCGGGAGGAACGATTGGTAATCGGTCGGAGTCTAATATGGAAGAGTGGAAGGCTTCAGGATTTTTAGCGCCAACTTGTTGAATAGGTCGAACTTTAATGGTTTGAGTTTCGGAGATTTCTTCTACTTGAGGTAGATCGTCGATGGTCTCTCTGATGGACTCTGAAGACTTCTTAAAGAAATTAACTTTAATACGTTCAGGAAGATCTTCATCTGCGACGGTTTTAATATCGGTGGCAATACGACCATCGAGCATATGAATAACCCTGGTGGCATAGGAGGTAAGATTTGGGTTGTGGGTGACCATAATAATAGTGTTACCTTTGGAATGAATGCGGCGAAGCTCCTCCATAACAAGATGGGCGTTATGACTGTCAAGGTTGCCGGTTGGTTCGTCGGCAAGAATAATTTCAGGAGCTGAAACAAGGGCACGTGCAATGGCGACACGTTGTTTTTGGCCGCCAGAGAGTTGATAAGGGTAATAATATTCGCGTTTTTGCATGTTTAGGTAGGAAAGCATTTCGGAAGATTTGATGAGGCGCTTTGTTTTGGGGACACCAGCATAAACAAGAGGAAGGGAAACATTCTCAAGAATGGTCATTTTAGGGATGAGGTTGAAGTCTTGGAAAATAAAACCAATTTTTTGGGCACGAATATGGGCTTGACGAGATTTAGAGAAAACAGTAGTGCGCTCAGAGTCGAGATAATAGCTTCCTGAAGTGGGGAAGTCTAGTAGGCCAATGATGTTTAACAGGGTAGTCTTACCGCAACCGGAAGGACCCATGATCATAATAAATTCGCCTGGTTTAACTTCCAGATTAAAATCGTTAAGTGCGAATGATTCTGCCTCACCATATCCGAAGCTACGAGTGATGTTTTTTAATTCAATTAAAAGTGAATTATCTTTTCTAATATTACCCTTGTGACTCATTGCTTTAATTATAGCATGCAAGAGAAAAACTAGTGGTTTATGTGGTAAAATTGTTAAAGAAAAAGTGGAGGAATGGTCGATGTCAAAAAGAAAAACTAAGCATTCGAAGAAAACAGTCAGAAAACAGACAGGAATGAAGATTACGGTATCCGAAAAAGGTGTGAAGGAAGATATTTTGGTACATAAGATAATCGAAGCGCCGGCTGAGATGCCAACTAAAACGCTAGCTAATATGCCAGTTGAAACTCCAGCTGAAACGACAGCTGAAACTCCAGCTGAAACTACAGCTGAAACGACAGATAAAACGCCAGCTTCTGACACTGAAAAACCTACTACTGGGGAAGAAACAGAGGAAGAAAAACGCAAGAAAGTTGATGCGATTTTGAAACTTGAAAAAGAGTTGGTGAAGGATCGCAAAAAATTGAAGCGAAAGAACAAGAAGGAAAAAACACATATTCCTCTGTGGACGAAAATTATAATTGTGGTTTTAAGTTTGATTATTGTAGCGATGATTAGTGTTGCTATTTTTGGATACATGCTGTTATCACATACTGCAAATGTATTCAAAGGTAATCCAATGGATATCTTGATTGGAACGGAACTGGCACGTGATGAAAATAATCTAACGAATATTTTGATTTTTGGGACTAGTGAAGATGCGGAGGGGCATGACGGGGGGTTACTAACGGATTCAATTTTAGTGGCGTCGGTTGACCAGGAAAAGAAAACGTCGAAAATTTTTAGTATACCGAGAGACCTTTGGGTGAACTATACGGTACCTGGTGGGGAAACGATGAACTGCGTGGTCGGCACACAAGGAAAAATTAATGCGACTTATATGTGCGCTTTAAATGAATATAGGAATAATAAGGATCAGGCCTCGAGGTATTTTGCTAAGAAAATATCGGAGATTACGGGTTTGAATCTACAATATTATATTTCCTTAGATTGGAGCGCATTGAGAACAGTGGTGGATGAGCTGGGGGGGATCGATGTGGATGTTTATGCAGATGATGATGCTGGTATCCATGATACCTGTCAACATCTTGATCTTGCTAAGGGAATGAATTATGGATTAAATGGTAGTATGGCGTTGAAATTAGCAAGGGCGCGAAATGCGGGGTGTGATGAAGGTGGTGATTTTGGTTTATCGCGAAGTAATTTTGATCGTGAGATTAATCAGCAAAGAATCTTTAATGCGATTAAAAATAAAGCTTTTTCGATTGGTGTGCTGGGAAAACCAACAAAGGTAATTCGATTGATTGATTCGCTGGGTAATAATGTGAAGACGAATATTACGATGGCGGAGGTGAGGACTTTGATTGACATTGCGACAAACTTAAATGGGGAAGTGGAATCAATTCCAACGGTTGAACAATTCGGAGTGGGAAGAATCGGGATACAAAGTGTCGTTTTACCAAAGGGAGCTTCAACTTATATTGAAAGTTCAATGTTTAGCTATGGGGAATTTCAAAGATATTTGAGGAAGAAATTAATTAGCGTTGAATAAATATATTGTTCAGAAAGGATGCCGCTTCAGTGGTGTCCTTTTTTGTTGCTATCGCTCCATGCGAACCTTGGGCTCGAATCCTCGCTTCTTCTTCGAAGAAATAAAAAAATACCCTTACGGGTCTTTTTTACTTCCTGGCGGAAGCGAGAGGATTCGAACCTCCGATACATTGCTGTATACACGCGTTCCAGGCGTGCTCCTTCAACCACTCGGACACGCTTCCGTCTGGAATGATTATAACAGATATCGGTCGTTTTTTTCAAATATGAAATAGGATTTTAGAATTATTGAATTTAGGTATTGATGCGTTTCTTTTTTGCAAGTATAAGGTTTCCAATTATGAAGATAATGGAAAAGAGAACTAAAACAAGAAGATTTGGAAGGATGGCGAGGAATGAATTGAAGTTAAACTCTGTCATGGTGGTGATTTTATTATTAGTGTCGATGAACCAGTAGGTAGGGAAAATGTGGGCGATGGTGAGGACGAAGCTTG
>CAUUKK010000006.1:0-11890 GCA_963545805.1 uncultured Candidatus Saccharibacteria bacterium | reverse complement strand
AGCGATGGCACAGAAGAGGAAGCTGAAATTGACAATAATAGCGGTAATAATGAGGCGTGGAAGAGATTTTTTGATGCCGTAATTATTAATACCTAGACCCGTGATTTGTGAATAGATAATAACTAAGAGAAAAATAATGAAACAGATGTTGGCGAGGTTGCGCATGTAGGCCCAGACTTGATAGACAGGGGAGTTGCGACCCATTTCTAGGGGCTTAACGCTGAGAAGATTTTCAATAATACCATAAAGAGCATCGATACCTTTGGCGAGAAGGCCAGTGGTTGGACAAATAATCCAGCCGACGGCACCAATTTGGGAGGTACAGGTGACAGGCTCCTGATTATCGGTAGAGGTAGCATCTGTGCTGGTAGAGCCATCGGTGTTGTTTGTGGTGCCAGGTGTTGTAGTGTTTGGATTAGAGTTGGTGGCGTTAGGATCTGTGGTATTAGGGTTTGTGGTATTAGTTCCCTGATCACCAGAGGTATTATCAGGGGTAGTTTGGTCTGGATTTGTGGAAGGAGTAGCATTTGAAGGAATAGGGTCAGCAAAGACAGGAAGTGAAATTGAAATAGTAGAAAAGAAGCTTGCAAAAAACAAGCTCAAAACAAGTAATAGACTAGCGAATTTTGTATGGACCTTCTTCATATAAAGTGAAACTTTAATTTACTAGCATATTATACCACACATAAGCACAATAGTCAATAGTGGGAAACAGATAGCTAAAACAATTATATATTTATAGGCAGAACAAGGCAATAATGTTATAATTAAGGTATGAAAAGGCATATCCAAGGTTTAGCAATGCTAGTTATGGCATTTTTTTCGATATTTAGTTTAACGTTTTTATGGTCCGAGGTGACAAGTGTGCCGGTTGAAGCAGCTGTGATTGAGGAGAGTGTGGACGCAAGTTGTGCTAATTCAGTGCTGGGTCTTAGGCCATGGTATCGTGGAATTGTGACGAGGGATAGCTCAGGTTCTTGTACGATTGGTAAAATTGCGCTTGACGATGATGGAAATACGAAACTAGCGGGATTTGTCTGGGTAATTATTTTAAACCTTATGTATGATGCTTCCCTGGTGTCGAGTTTGGTGGCGACTGGATTTATTATTTGGGGTGGTTATAAATATATTACGTCTGAAGGTGACCCATCAAAGGTGATGACTGGTAAAAAGATTATTACTGGGGCGGTGATTGGCTTGATTTTGACAATTTCAGCTTCAGTGATTTCTGATACCTTAGTGAATGTAATTAGTGGAGTGGCAAAATAATGAATCTAGGTAACTTATTAAGTGGTTTTATTAAGAAGGCAGGATCGGTATTTGCAAAAGATGATTTTGATATTAAAAATGTGGATTCGCTAAATAATGCGTTAAATAATATTCCAAATCGTGGCAATGCAGATAATTATGATATTATGGTGATCTTCAACTGGATTTATTCGATGGCTGCGATCGCGGCGGTGGGTTATATCGTTTATGGAGCGATTTTGTTTGGTATTTCTGAAGGTGATCCAAGTAGAGTGAAGAAGGCTAAGGACTCTGTGACTTATGCAGTTATTGGATTAGTGATTGTGGGTCTGGCATGGGCGATTACGTCATTTGTAACTAAATCGATAAGTTAGGAGATGAAGATGAAGATTGGTCAAAAAATTTTATTAGGACTTGTGGGCGCGTTGAGCTTGGGCTTGTTTAATATAGCTACTTTTTCTCAGTATACTTATGCTGAAGGGGTGAAGAATAAGGTGTGCGAGGAACTAGCTAACGCTGAGGATGTTGATGAATCGGTATTACAGGCAGCCGGCTGCTCGGGGCCAACTGGAACACATAAGAATATATCCGAACTTGCTAATACAATTATTAATATTGCGATGTCGCTTGCGGGAATTGTGGCGGTGGGAGCTTTAATTTTGGCCGGACAAAGGTATATTGCGGCAGGCGGTGATGCAGCTAAAATTGCGAGTGCAAAACGAATCATCGTTTATGCGATAGTGTCACTTGTGATTTCATTCTTGGCTTTTGCAATTGTGAAGTTTGTAATTACTTCTTTGAATATTTAGATTCCCGTGTATTAATGGGGGTGGAAGGAGGTGCATACTCTTGCTTCTACGGATGCTTATGATATAATAAAAAAAAGTAATATTAAAGGAAGAAATATGAAAATTACTAACAAAGTCAAAACATTAGCCGCTGGTGGTCTTGGCGTAGTAGCTATGGGTCTTCAGGCTGCTCCAACTTTTGCTGCTTCTGGTAAAGTTCGCTGTCCAGATGGTACTGAGAATACAGACCTTTCAAAATGTACTACTATTAAAAATAGCCTTAACTCTAATGATTTGATGACTACCCTTAATACTATTATTAACGTTGTGATCGGTATTATCGGTTTCGTGGCTGTGATGGTAATCATCCTTGGTGGTGTACAATACACAACCTCAGCTGGTGATTCTGGTAAGGTTAAGAAAGCAAAAGACACAATCATGTACGGTATTATTGGTCTTGTTGTTGCTTTAATGGCTTACTCAATCGTTAACTTTATTCTCTCAAACGTATTTAAATAAAAAGCTTTGACAAAATATAATTTTGAGAAAGTAGTTTAAAATGACAAAAAATTTGAAAAAAGGCTTGGGGCTCGTTGCATTAACTTTAACTACAGTGTTTGGCTTTGTTGGTAATGTAAGCGCAGTGAGCTGTCCTACCGGTTCTTTGCGTGAGAATCAAGACGTAAAATCAATTTCTGAGTGTAATATTGCACAGGAACATGCTGGCTCTAATAATTTAATGGATACAATTAATATAGCTATTAATGTAGTTTTAGGTGTCTTAGGGCTACTAGCGGTAATTGTTATCATCTACGGTGGCTTTATGTACACTACATCTGCCGGTGATGCGTCTAAGATTAAAAAAGCCAAAGATACGATTATGTATGGCGTGGTAGGTTTAGTAATTGCCCTACTAGCATATGCTATCGTGAACTTTGTAGTGTCAAGTATCTTTAAGTAAAAATAATAAAATAGACCTTCGGGTCTATTTTTTTTGTAGTTTAAAAGAAGCGGTTTTTGACTTGATTATTTATTGATTTTTATTTTGATAATTATGTATGCTTATTAAAATGATTATGATTGTAATTCCCTACAAATGAGAGTATAACTAGGTTAGTTTGAAATAGAAAAAGTGGAGGAGTATCTTGGGTATAAAAAAGTACTGCCGAAGCAGTACTTTTAACCAACGGTTCCAAGATTATTGAATGGTAATCTTGGTAGGGGTTTCGGTTTTTTCCTTCTCAAAGGAAATAGTAAGGACGCCGTCTTTTAATTCGGCCTTAACGCTTCCCTCATCTTCACGGACGGAAACTGGGAGTGCGATTGTGCGAGAAAACTCGCCCCAGTAACATTCTTGAATGTGCCAACGAGTGGTTTGCTCGTCTTCGCCGCCACTAAGGACACCTGAGATGGTTAAGATGTTGTCAGAGATGGTCACATCGAGGTCATTTTTGGAAATGCCTGCAGTGCGAGCCTTAACAACTAATTTATCAGCAGTTTCATATACATCAACTGCTAATTGACCTGGAAAATCTTCCGGTTCGTCCCACGCCTCTGGATCTTCTTCTGATGGGAGACTAGCAGAAGTTTGAACAGGACTTTGCTCAACTTCTTCTTGGCTATCATTGTCCAGAAATGCAGCCGCGAGTTCGTCTTCCATAAGCATGTCGTCGTCATTTGTACGAGCCATTGCTAAGTATTCCTCCACATTTAACTATTGTTATGGTTAATTATAGGAGTGGTTATGTTAAATTGCAAGAGAAAAGTGTGTTTTGATGTAAAAAGCACAATAGTTAATATGATATTGGAACTGGTTTCGCCAAACAGGTGTGAGAGGTGCGGGGCTCCTGGGGTAGTGTTTTGTGATTGTTGTAAAAAATATCTAGCTAGTACTAATCCGGGGTATGTCGTGAATAATAGCTTTGGATTTTTGGAAATTATTATTGGGGGCGTGAAAGAGGGGATTTTATCGGATCTGTTAAAGAAGTATAAGTATGGATGTAATAGGGAGTTGGCTGAGGTCTTGACTGCTACGGTGTATGAGAAGCTGAAGAATATTGTGGATGATGAGACTAGGGTTGGCGGTAAGGTGGTGATAGTTCCCTTGCCAACGATTGGCCGACATATTCGCGCTCGCGGGTTTGATCATATAAAGGTTTTAGTTGATAAATTTTCAGAAATTGCACCGGTAGAATATTTAATTTTGAGGAAGCGGAACTCTGTGCAGGTTGGGAAGGGGGCGGAAGAGAGGCTAAGGCAGGCGGAGAGTGCTTATATGTTAAGAGAGGGGGTACAATGCGATCCTGGGATTAAGTATGTTTTATTTGATGATGTATGGACAACGGGCGGAAGTATGCGGACGGCGGGTGAGGTGCTGAGAAGAGCAGGAGCGACGAGGATCAGCGCTGTTCTTTTGATGAGTAATGATTATATTGAGACTACAGAAAACCTGCCTTTTGGGCAGGTTTAATAAGGTAATATGTAGTATCTAGTGAGGAGTGCTGACGCCGATGACGGAGTTGAGGACGAAGTTAACAATAGCGAAAGCAAGAAGAGAGATGATAAGACCGATAATTGCGTAGAGGACGGTATTTTTTGCGTCAGTGACTTTTTTACTGTCGCCGCCGGAAAGGATATAGCGTAAACCGCCATAAACTAACATAATAACGGAGATAAGGCCGACGATGAGCAGAATTGTATTGGTGATGCGACTGAAGACGCCGTTATTGCCGATAAGTTCGGTTGGCATACCTTCAGCACGAGCAGCGTCTGCGCCTTCTTGAATAGAGATGGCAGAGGCAAGAGCACGACTGGTTGAGAGGCAGATTAATGCACCAAGACCGGTTAAGGTTTGAGTTAAGGTTTTTGTAATTTTTTTCATAAAAATTATCGAATCTCGCAATTACTTAAATGATGTGCTTATTTTACCATATATGTTCGAAAAAAGCAATTTTTGCAAAATAGGAGGTTATCCTCAAGAGGAGAGTGAATGACTAAATAAAAGACAGTAATATTTTGATGAAGTTAAGAATAGAAAAATAAAAAAGGCCTCAGATGAGGCTATTTTATGGCGGAGAGTGGGAGATTCGAACTCCCGCTGCAGGTCTCCCCACACTAGCGATTTAGCAAACCGCCCCCTTCAGCCACTTGGGTAACTCTCCTTCCCTTCTATCTTAGCATATTTTAAAGAATTAGAGAACGAATTTAAAGAAATATTGTGTTGTGATATAATTTAAAAAAGCTAATGAATATTGAGGTGATATGGGAAAAAATACTGAGGTGATTCAATGGGAGGCCGAGGAATATGTCTCGCATGATAAAAATATGGGTTGGTATCTAGGCCTAGTGGTTATTGGTGTGATTTTATCGTTGATTTCAATTCGATTCGAATGGTGGACTTTTACAGCTTTAATCATCGTGTCAGTAATTGCTTTAATTCTTTATTCGGTACGACCACCAAGAAAAATTCAGTATGTATTATCTGAGAAAGGGCTGACGGAAGGTGAAAAAATGTACGCCTTTGAGGATTACAAAGCTTTTGGAGTATTGCAGGACGATGTACATTTTGCGATTATTTTGATGCCAAAAAAGCGCTTTTCACCGGCTGTAACGGTATATTTTCCTGAGAATAAGGGTGAAGAGATCGTAAACGTCTTTGGTCATAGATTGCCAATGGAAGAAGTCAAGCTAGATATGATCGATAAGATTGTAAAGAAATTACGATTTTAAGATAATTACTCTCGAGCAAAATAGGCCAGAAAAACTGGCTTATTTTTGTGCTTGAAGTTTAGTTTAGAAAATTGAAAAAACATAACAGTTATGGTAAACTGGAAAAAATATAGAATAAAAGAAGGTGGGTAAATGGATCAAAATGATGGCGCACCAATGACGGGCGCAATGAACGCAACAGATTCAAATGCAGATTTTAACATTAATATTCAGGACCAGTTGGGAGTGCCACCAGCGCCACCAATTCCAGATTTTTTGTCTAATGATCCGATTGATGCGGGTAATGGTTCAAGCGTGATGGCGGATTTGACAAATATGGAGCCAACACCAATTACAGGTGCACCTGCGGTGATGCCTGAACCGGTGGCTAGTACAACGGAGCCGGTAGTGGAGACTCCAGCTGTGGTGCCTGAGACGGTTGCAGCGCCAAGTGTAGAGGCGAATGCACCAGTAGTAAATACTGAGGTGGCTGGTGACCAATTTGAGAATGTGAAAAAACAAATGTTGCAGGATCTATACCCATTAATGGACAAAATTAAGATGCAGCCGGAGCAAAAATTCAAAGTTTATAAGCAAATGATCGAAACAACTGGTTCGAAAGAGATGATTACTTCTGCATATGAGGCAGTAAAAGAAATTGGAAATGAAGAAGTGCGCGCAGAGGCTTTGCTCTTCCTTGTCGAAAAAGCAGACAGTTAAGATTTAAAAATGATCGCCTACGGGCGATTATTTTTTAGTAAGAAATTAGAGAAAGTAAAAATTAGAGAAGGTTTTTGCCTTCTCTAATTTAATGGAATGCTTTACTGGGGGATTAGTGTATTTTACCCTTGTTGGAGGAGTTTTAATACATTCCGCCCATGCCGGCACCGCTGGCGCTCTGGTCTTCCTTTTCTGGGATCTCAACAATGAGAGCACCCATAGTAATGGCAGTAGCAGCGATACTGATGGCATTTTGAACAGCTTCGCGAGTAACACGAGCAGGATCGATGACACCAGCTTTCTTGAGATCCTGAAGGCCTTTTTCAGGTTCCATGACGTTAATTCCCTGACCTGGTTTGGCATTCTCAACTGCGGCAAGAAGAGCTTGGGCATTGAGTCCGGCGTTTTCTAAAATGTGAAGAAGAGGAGCCTTGAGGGCGTTCTTAACAATTTTGGCGCCAGCATCTTTCTCTTCAAGCTGGTCAGCGAGATTGACGAGAGTAACGCCACCACCAGTAACGATACCTTCATCGAGAGCTGCCTTAGTGGCGGCTACAGCATCATCGACGCGATACTTCTTTTCGTCGATCTCAGTTTCAGTAGCACCACCAACTTTAATAACGGCAACCTTGCCAGAGAGGGCGGCAGCACGTTTTTCGTATTGTTCACGGTCGTAGTCAGAGGTAGCGAGGTTGGCTTGGGACTTAATGAGTTCAATGCGATCAGAGACGGCGGATTGCTTGCCTGCGCCGCTGATGATTGTGGAGTTATCTTTAGTAGCAATGATTTTCTTGGCTGAGCCTAGGGCAGAAACCTCTGTATCTTCAAGTTTCATGCCTTTATCTTCAGAGATGACGGTGGCGTTAGTGAGAACGGCAATATCTTCAAGAATTTCCTTACGACGATCGCCGAAAGCCGGAGCTTTGAGAACGAGCGAATTGAAGACGCCTTTGAGTTTATTGAGAACTAGAAGGGAGAGAGCCTCACCGCTGACTTCTTCGGCGATAATAACGAGATCTTTGTGACCAGATTGGGCCACTTTTTCTAGGATCGGAAGGATTTCGCTGCTACTAGAGATTTTCTTATCAGTGAGAAGGATGAGGGGTTTATCAAAAATAGCTTCTTGGCGATTGACGTCGGTGACAAAGAATGGTGAACTGTAACCCTTGTCATAGCTGAAGCCCTCAACGATTTCCTGTTCCATCTCTAGGCCTTGACCAGCTTCAACGGTGACAATACCGTCTTTACCAATTTTACTGATAACGTCAGCGATTAATTTACCAATTTCAGGGTCGCCAGCAGAGATGGTAGCGACTTCAGCAACTTTTTTGTCATCACCGGCAATCTTTTCGGCGGTTTGATTAATTTTTTCAATGATCTCTTGGCCAGCTTTTTCGATACCCTTTCTGAGTTCCATTGGGTTGATGCCAGCGGCAATAAGCTTATTGGCTTCGTTTAGGATGTTGTAGGTCAAGACAGTGACTGTGGTGGTACCATCGCCAGCAACTTTATTAAGTTTTTGGGCGGCAGATTTGATGAGCTTGGCACCGATTTGTTCGCCGAGGTTGGTTTCGGTGCTGCCTAAATCGACAGCTTCTGCAACAGTAACACCGTCATGGGTGATGGTGGGGTTGCCATAAGATTTTTCAATGACAACGTTTTGACCTTTTGGACCAAAGGTAACTTTTACTGCGTCGTAAAGTTGTTTGGCACCACTTAAAACTTTGTCACGAGCTTGGTCAGCATAAAAAATTTTCTTTGCCATAATTTCCTTTCGAATTGAATTTTGGTATTAAGATAATGGGTTTACTAAATTAGTTGATGGTTGCAAGAATGTCTTCTTCTTTTACGATTAGATATTCTTGATTATCAATTTTGATATCGGTAGTGGTATATTCCTTGAAGATAATTTTGTCACCGATTTTGATATTTTTAACATCTGGGCCGATAGACTCAACGGTGGCGTAGCTGGGTTTTTCTTTTGCTTCACCTGGCATGAAAAAACCTGAGGCAGTTTTTTCTGCGGGAGTCTCTTTTTTAGCAACAACACGATCTTGTAATGGTTTTAAGGTCATTTTCCTCCTTTTTAAACGTTGTTCAATGTTCTGTAATCTATTGTATAGCAAAAATTAGCACTGTCAAGTGGAGAGTGCTAATTTAATATTGGATTTGGACTTTCGAGATGGGGTAGAAAAATAAAAAGTAGTGAAAAAATGAAAACTAACAGAGGTGGTTATGGTATAATGAGAAAAACGAGAGGTATAAAATGAGTGTGAAAACTGTATTAATGGACAGAATACCAAATTATAATAATTTAGTAATTCCATATCATAAATTAAAAGCGATGATGATGGCGCATAAGTATAGGTTTCCGGGGAAGCGGATGCGCGTGATTGGAGTGACGGGGACAAATGGTAAGACCTCAACTTGCTTTATGATCTGGAAGATGTTAAATGAGGCTGGACATAAAACGGGCTTGATGACGACGGTGGCTTGGGGGGTGGATAAGCTGGAAGAGCAGATTGAGCATATGACTACTGTCGATACTGAAACATTAAATCAACGAATGCAGAAGATTGCGGAGACTGGCGCAGAATTTTTAGTACTTGAAATTACTTCCCATGCGCTGGCACAAAATCGCATATTTGGCGTGCCGATTGAAATTGCAGTAATGACTAATGTGACACATGAACATCTTGATTATCACAAGACGTTTGAAAATTACAGGGATGCGAAGAGAAAGTTATTTAAGGTTGCGAAATATGGGGTGATTAATGAGGATGATGGGAGTTGGTCATACTTTGCAAATGACGTGGATGAATATATCACATATGGTATAAATAGCGGTATTTTGAAAGCCGAGAAGATCGAACTAGGCGCGGGTGGAGTGAAATATGAAGTAAGTGAGGCAGAGGAGAAGCTGAAGATCCGGACACAGATTCCTGGGAAATTTACGGTATATAATTCCCTAGCTGCGACGGCGGTGGGGCTGAAACTAGGCTTAACAAAAAAACAGATTGAAGATGGAATTTTTGCACTGGAGAGTGTGGAAGGCCGAATGAATCGTGTAGATGAAGGGCAGAATTTTGAAGTAATTGTAGACTATGCACATACACCAGATGCATTCTTGAAAGTCTTTGAGTCAGTGGTGCCTGGTAAAAGGGCGCGGATTATCTCTCTATTTGGTGGAGCTGGACGTCGTGATGAATCTACACGAGCTGAGAGGGGTGAAATCGGTGCAAAAAACTCTGATATTGTGATCGTGACTGAGGATGATTCGAGAGATGAAGACAGAATGGCAATTGCGGAAGAGTTTGCAAGGGGGGCGGAAGAGGCTGGTAAAATTCGCGAGAAGGATTTGTTTATTATCTTGGATCGTGAGGAAGCTATTAAAAAGGCGATCAGTCTAGCTAAAAAAGATGATATCGTACTAGTACTGGGTAAGGGCCATGAAAAAACTATTTTGAGGGCTGAGGGGGCGGTGCCTTTTGAAGACTTAAAAGTAGTCCGAAAAGTCTTAAAGAAAATGATAAAGAAATAAAGGCGTTTAAAAAATACAACCGGGGGGTTGTATTTTTTGTAGATAGTTTGTCGGGAGAATTTTGCGAATAAGTAGGATATAAGGGGTTATCCTGTAATGTGGTCAGGGTCGAAGTTGCTGATACCATTAATGATTTGATCTTCTGAAAGATGCATAAGATGAGCAATAGTGGCAGCAGCAGCCATGTAGGAAATGTTTGGTTCTCCGGTGAGAAAACTGGCGACACTGAAGCGATGGCCTTCAATGTTTAGAGTTGCTTCGCTTCCCTTGCGGTAAAGAGTGCGGCGTTCAATTTTGGTGTCACTGTAGTGATCAGAGCCATAAGTGGCGGTACCTTGTTTGCCTTTAAATTTTGAGAATTCAAGGAAGTTATTGTCATCACGATTGAGTACGACGTATTCGGGACCGAGGCTGAAGAGAGTATTTTCGGCTGCGGCGTATTCTTCAGGAGTGAGATCAGAGAGTTTAGAAGGGACATAGTCGGTGAGAGCGGCTAGATAGACTGGAAGTTGATAGAAAACGTCTTTTTTGAGGGAGTGGGCAGGGGTGGTGATGATGCAGTAATCAGCGCCAGCTTTCCAGGCGTCGCTAAAGAATTTATAGAGAGTGCCTACCTTAATCTCGTCTTCAGAGGCAAGAATGGCCACCTTTTCATTAGCTTCTTTGAGGATGTGGTAAACATAATGGGCAACGACGCTTTTACCAGTGGTGCCGGTAATGCAAATAATGCGCATATCTTTTAAGATGTTGCCATAGTAGGTCTTGAGAAGACGTACTTTAATACGACCTGCACGGCTGCCGGTGAGTTTTGAAGTTGTTGGTTTTGGGTCGAGATTGTTGTCCATTATGTATATTTTACCAAATTAGTTGTTCATTAGGTTGTTTAAGATTTGAGTTGGAAAATCACTATCTCCAAGGCTTTGTTTGAGGAAGGAGGTGAAAATGATGATGGCTAGAGCGTAAATGGTGATAATGACGATGGTATTTGCGAAGATACGTTGATCGTTTTGATAGTCAATTTCTTGATTAAAACCTTCATAAATTAAGGTTGAAGAGTAGGCGAAACCAGCAAACATAAGAATGAAGCCAAGATTAAGTGAGAGCATGGTGCCAAGAGGTAAAAGAATGTAAGTGGCAAGGATGGCAGGAATGCTGGAAACGGCGGCGATGGTTAACAGACGGAAGTAGTTGCTTTTCTTTTTGAAGATAAGAGAAATAATGTAGTAAATAGCGGTGATGGCGAGAACTGGGACGAGATAGGCGATGATTTGTGAAAAAATAGTTTGGAACCAATCAAATTTTTCGAGTTTTTTCCAGTTCCAAGAAGCGGCTACCTGTTTGCCGAAGAAAGATTTGTGGGCTGGAGTGTAGACTTTGGCAATAATGGTATTGACGACGGAAAGAATAGTAAAGAGCCCAGTGGTGATAAGGGGAAGCTGCCAGGCTTTTTTGAAGCTGGAAAAACCGGATAACTTTTCTTTAAAAGTGGAGGTTGGCTTTGTGAGGGCGGAGATAATAAAACTGACAAGGTGATTTTTAGAGACCTCTTGTAATTTTTGTTTTAGAGCATCAGTGCTAGACTGGGTTGTGGTTTGTGGGGAGGCATCTGGAGTAGGTGTGGAGGGCGTAGGCACGGCGGTATTAGCGGTATTTAAAGGTTGGTTGGCTACGTTATTTGTGTTATTTTCTTCCATAAGACTCCTTTTTATTAAATAAATTATAACACACCTCTATGATTTTTAATTAAATATGCTATAATATAGATGTCACGGCAACGTGATGCTCATTTAATTTCTAGGTGGGTATCATCTGAGTCTTTGGATTTAGATGATATCCACATCTGCACCCGTAGCTCAGCTGGATAGAGCGTTTGCTTGCGGAGCAA
>CAUUKK010000005.1:0-12123 GCA_963545805.1 uncultured Candidatus Saccharibacteria bacterium | reverse complement strand
AAATTTATGTCGATGACAAACCAATCAATTATCAAACCGTCAGTTTTGGTTATCTTCCGGAGGAGCGCGGCCTTTATCCTAAAGAAAAAATCTTCGACCAGCTTATTTATTTTGCAACACTAAAAGGAATGAGCAAAAAAGATGCCATCAAGTCAGTTAACTATTGGCTCGATTTTCTCAATATGACTGAGTACAAAGACAAACGTCTTGACACGCTCTCAAAGGGGAATCAACAAAAGATTCAGCTTATCTCGAGTATCGCTCATGATCCAGATATTGTAGTTTTTGATGAGCCATTTTCTGGTCTCGATCCAGTCAATGCCAAACTCCTAGAAAACGTGGTTAAAGAGCAAGTCAAACAGAATAAAATCGTTATTTTCTCCAGTCATCAAATGAATTACATTGAGGAATTTTGTGATGATATCTTAATCCTTAAAAATGGTGAAATCATGATCTCGGGCAACATTAAGAAGATTAAGCAGAGCTATCAGCGAGATAAGCTCCTAATCTCATCTAAGGATGAAAAGCAAATTTTAGACACCTTCCCAGAGCAAGCCGAGAAAGATAATTTCGGAAATGTTATATTACATCTCAAGAAACCGGAAGATAAACAAAAGACGATGCAGAAACTAATCAAGGAATACGATATTGATAGTATCGGTATTATGGAGCCAACCTTGAACGACATTTTTGTCGAATACGCAGGCGACGAAAAGGAAATCGCTGAAATTAAACAATCTGAAGGTAATGAAAGGGCCTAATATGAAACAATTTCTCACAATTTTTACACACGAACTAACCAAGTACTTTAAAGATAAGGTTTTTTTAATTACCACTATGGTTCTCACCCTACTCGTAGTTGGCGGACTCTTTATGCCAAGAATCCAGGCAACCATTAAGACCAACGAAACATCTCATTCAAACGAAGAACAGAAAACTGTTATCCTTATAAAATCGGACCGTAAAAATCTTGAATCCTTACTACCCGCATTTGTAAGTAGTTTTCCACAGAAAGATGTCAAAATTACATACGACGATACGGACAAAATTAAGAAACAGCTAAAGGATCAGACCGTCTCCGCTGCCTTCTTAGTTAGTAGTGACCTAAAATCCTTTACGTATCTCACTAATGTTGCTTTACTAGCAGATCCAAACATTGAAATTATGAACGAAACACTAAAAAGACTCTATACTAGTGATTATCTGCAAAAACATGGCCTGAATGCCTCCCAGATTGCCGGTCTTCAGGACCTCGCCATCAACCATCAGATAGAGAATATTGACGAAGGAGGCAGTAAGAACTACTGGTACGCCTACATCATGACTTTTGTTCTCTACCTAGTTATAATGCTTTTTGGCCAAAAAGTTGCCATGAGTGTTATCACCGAAAAAACCTCACGCGCCATGGAAGTCTTAATCACCAGCGCCAAGCCAGCATCTTTAATGTTTGGTAAAATCATGGCCGCCTTTACCGCCAGTCTTTCTCAATTGCTAATCATCTTTGGTTTCGCTATCCTCTCCTATCAATACAACGCCTCCTATTTTGAGAAGAACCCTCTCGTCGGCATCCTTTTCAGTATTCCAGGATCACTAGTAGCCTACGCCATTATTTTCTTCATTCTCGGCTTCCTAATTTACTCCTTCCTCTTCGGCGCTATGGGCTCTACCGTCTCTAAAGTTGAAGACATGTCCTCTGCTCTCCTACTTATCCAGATGATTTTCGTCGTTGGCTTTGTTATTACTTCATCAGCCATGAACTCCACCGACATTAACAATCCAACCATGCAATTCCTCTCCTTCTTCCCATTAACATCCTCCATGGCCATGTTTACTCGCATTGCCATGAGCGAAGTCCCCTTCATTCAGATTCTTGGCTCAATTATCATCCTTCTAGTTTCAACCGGCTTAATTGGCATTATTGCCGCAAAAATCTATCGCGTCGGTGTTTTGATGTATGGCACTAAGCCAAATCTACGCCAAATTATTAAAGCCATCCGCGAAAACTAGATTTTATAGTATACTAAAGATATGTGGGGCATTAGCTCAGCTGATAGAGCGCATCATTCGCATTGATGAGGTCAAGGGTTTGAGTCCCTTATGCTCCACCATATCCTAAGATCTGCAAAATCAGATCTTTTTTATTTCCTGTATATCTGATATACTACTGACAAAACGGGGAGTACCTTAGGAGGTGAATTATATGCGTATGAAGTTAATCGCAAATGTGGAAGTATCAAAGAAGAACCAGAGCAACGTTAGGTCCATGCTAATCGGCTACCATTGTAAATTCATAGAATTGCAAGGCGCACCAAATGGCTATACTCTGGTTGTAAAATTTGACGGTGATCACGAAGCTGGGCTATCTATCATGGACATCATTGATCGTTTCCGTCACCAGTACATACTGGCCAACATCAAGGAGAACAATAATAGAACCATCCCACTTTTTAAAGAACCTGCATAACCAATAAATTCACTCGTTTTAGCCTCTTTTATAGAGGCTTTTTATATCTAAGCTTTATTGTCATTAGCCCTTATCCCGAAATTAAAATCTATAATTATAGTAAACTTGCCAAGCCCAAGATTTAAAGTATAATTTTCTATAGTAGTGGACATCCATTCTTCTATCAAGATTAATTAACTTCCACAAGGAAAACTATGAAAACAATACTCACTGGCATCCGTATCAATTCTGAAATCACCCTAGGAAACTTTCTAGGAGCGCTTCTCCCCATGGTACGTTTAGCCAACAAATACTCTGAGACTCATCACGTCAATATCTTTATACCTGATCTACATTCAATCATTAGCAGTATCGATGGAAATCTACAACAAAACACTATCCGCGAGCTAAAGTATTATCTAGCAGCTGGCCTCAAAATTAATTCCAATATCCATATCTATCGTCAATCCTACATCCCAGCGCACTCTGAACTTTGTTGGATTCTCGATTGCTACACCTCAATGGGTGAAGCATTACGCATGACTCAATACAAAGAAAAAAGTCAAAACAACGACAGTTCAACCAATGTTGGTATTTTCGATTATCCAATTCTCATGGCCGCCGATATTCTACTCTATGATGCTAACTTTGTTCCAGTCGGTGAAGATCAATTCCAGCACCTAGAACTCACACGTAATATTGCAGAACGTTTCAACCGTAAATATGGTGAAATTTTTACTATTCCCGAAAAAACCGCAGATCAAGTTAAATTCATGGAAACGCTGGGTAATACTTTCAGTAATCAAGATAAAGACACTCCTTCTGGTCTTCGTATCCGCGATTTGCAGATTCCAGAAAAGAAAATGAGTAAATCCAGCAATTCTGATAATAGTAAAATTATGATGTCGGATACCCCCGCACAGGCCGCTAAGAAAATTATGTCCGCCACCACCGATTCTTTGGCGAATATCAATTTTGATTTCCAAAATCAACCAGGTATCTCTAATCTCTTGCAGATTGAAGCATTACTTAGCGATCAACCACTATCTACCGTTATTGAAAAATGGTCTAATCAAAGTCGTTATGGAGACTTCAAAAAACAAGTAGCAAGCACCGTATCGAATTTCCTCTCTGATTTTCAGACAAAAGCCGATAGTATTCCCGATCAAACCATTCTTGATCTTTTAACTGAAGGCGAAGCTTATGCCACACAAAAAGCCAATCAGACGCTCTTTAAGGTACAGAAATCCATTGGTCTCAGGTAGCTTAAGCTTGATTTTGAATATAAATATATTATAATATAAGCAATGTATCGAACTGGTAAAAAATTTAGCAAGCCCTCACTTTCTCGCGTTATTAACGGCGATCTTGTTTTGACGGAAAGAGATACCAAAAAGCCACGTATTCGCCTAGATCATACCCTTGTTGAGAAATACCCAGACTATAATCGCAATACCCTTCAGTCATTCATTAAGCTTGGCTATGTCCAGGTTGACGGCAAGGTGGCCACTAAACCAAATACGCCACTCAACGAAGATTCAGTTATTGAATTAATTCTCCCAAAAACCCTTACAAATGCCAATCTAAAACAACAAGAAGCTAATAAAGTTCGCCCTACCACAATTTATGAAGATGAACATGTAGTTGTCTTCGATAAGCCAGCTGGTTTACTTAGTATGGCCAAGGGAGACTACTGCCTTGAGCCAACCTTAGAAGATTTTGGTTTACTTGTTCATCGCCTAGATCGCGACACTAGCGGTATTGTTATTCTTGCTAAAGACGCCACCACTCAGACACTCCTAAGAAAACAATTCCAAGATAGAAAAACCCACAAAACTTACTATGCCATTGTTGAGGGTTGCCCAAAATTAACTACTGCTGTCATCAATCTTCCCATTGCCAGAAATCTCAAACACCCAACCACCTTTATCGTAGAGGCTGGTGGCAAAGAATCTGAAACTTTTTACCAAGTCTTAAAGACCAAGAAATTTACCCACTCGGATCTTCTGAACCTCAAAAAAATTTTCGCAAACTCCGATTTCTCTGGACATGAATTTAAAGAAGGAAAAACCTACTCATTAATCGAACTTAAACCAACTACTGGCCGCACCCATCAACTACGTGTTCATCTCAAATATCTAGGTACGCCAATTGTCGGGGATCGCGTCTATGGTTCGGCAAAGCCAGATTCCACCGATCGACTCTACCTCCACGCCAAGGCGCTTGAAATTACCATCCCCACCAGTAATCGACGGGTTTTTGAAGCTCCACTCCCTCCAGAGTTTAATCTCTTCGATTAAAAACCATTTCTTCGACACTTTTTACGTTACAATAGAATCAAGATGTTTATTGATTCACTAGAAAAAATCCCTCAAATCTCCCGCGCTTTCTCTACAACTATTTTTGCAGTTAATCCAGACATCGAACTTAATCTTATACCTCTAGTGTCGCTATCCCTTAACGCGGACTCAATCGACTCACAAATTGATGAAGTTAGGGAATTATTACAGCTCACCAGGAATAAACAAACCAAAGAGCTTTATCTTGTCATCCGTCACGCCGAGCTTCTTTCCGAAAAATCTAGTAATGTCTTACTAAAAACTATTGAAGAACCTGGTGAACATATTCATATCTTACTTCTCACCAAAAAACCCTTTCAATTGCTCCTCACTATACGTTCAAGGGCTATGCTTTTCTATCTAAAGACCACTGATAATCTCGTATCACCTCCAGACGTTTCTCCAGAAATTTTAGACTACGCAAAAAAACTTCTAGTCGCCGACAAAGACCAACTTTTGCATCTAGCAGAAGAGCTCGTAAAAAGAAAACCCAAAAAATCTGATCCAGATTCTGATAATGATAAAGCATTCATTCTGAAAATCATTGAAACCACCATTGAGCTTGCATATAAGTCCTTCTATAAAACCAACAATCAACTTTTCTTAAAAAAAATTACAGGACTAGATCTGGCATATCAAAATATTTCTAAAAGTGGCAATAAGAAGCTCCAACTTCTCGCAAATTTAATCTAAAATTTTCTAAATCTATCAAAATATGTTAAAATAAGACAATATGTTAGGCGCATTGCTGATTTTAAGTTTTGCCATCTTTCTCGCATTTTTCGAGCCAGTTCTTGCTATCAAAAAGTCTTCCAACAAGGAGAACACTAAATACGATGCAGAAATCAAGAAGCTCTGGACTATCGCCAAAGACAGCATGAATAGCCGCAAGACCCTTCGCGCGGAAAAAGCCCTTCTTACTATCTTAAAACTTGACGAAACTAACGCTGCAGCATATAACCGTCTCGGCATCCTTTATGCTAAGGCGCAAAATTTCGACGAAGCTATCGAATGTTTTGAAATCGCACAATCTCTTGATAATAACCCAATGTCATTACATAACGTGGGATTAATCTATCTTGAGACCGGTTCCTACGAAAAAGCCTCCATGGCATTCCAACAAGCACTTAAACTTGATAGCACAGTAGCCGCTCGTTTTCTAGCTTTAGCAAAAGCCGAAGAGAAGCTCGGCCACAAAAAAGCTGCCATTGAAGCTCTTGAATCAGCCTACAATCTTGATAAATCTACTACAACATTAAGGCAAATTCTTAGCATCTACGAAGAGGCGGGGGATCAAGAAAATATCGATATTACCACCGCACGCATTGAGCAGCAAATCGCCGAGGACGCATTAAAAAAGGCTGAACTTGAAAAGACAAAAAAGAAAGAGAAAAAAGTTAAAGAGCCAGCCAGGGTTCGCCCACGTCCGCAACCAAAAATCATCTATCCTCGTGCCAGCGCCCCGATTAACGCTATTAAAAAAGCCGCTATCTCTTCCATCCACAAAAATCGCTCCGCGCAAGAATCAACAAAGAACAAAACTGTGGCTACAACGAATGAGATTAATAATACTACCCTCAGGCAGAAAAAGCTCAGCACTACCACATCAAACAATCATCATTCCAATAATCGTCCACGCGTCATCCAATAGCGCTCGAGATATACTATTTATAGTATCCATTCGTATCTAAAATTAAATTAGAGAAAAGCTACAAATAACCCTTGTGATAATAAAAAATCTCTGTTAAAATAAACTTATAAGCCGTGTTAGCTCAGTTAGTAGAGCAGCCGCCTTGTAAGCGGCAGGTCGTCGGGGCAGAGCCGACACACGGCTCCATGAGGAAAAATAAAAAAGAAGAGTTCGAAGAACTCTATTTTTATTTTTAAAATTTAAAATTTAGAACTTGTTCTATAATTTTAGGTTTTAAAAATTCAAATACGGAGCGTAGCGATTCTTTTTTATTTCGACGAATACCGATGTGTATTTATACACACGGCTCTTTTGAGTGAAAGAACAAATAGAACACAACGTGTTCTATTTTTATTTCTGGATTCTTTATGTTAAAATTATATAAATAACTGGAGGTGGTCATGAGTAATACAGGTACTCGTAATGAGCGGGCTGAAACTATTTCAGATCTTTCGCTTAAGCTAAAACAACAAAAACAAGCAAAAAATTCCAAAATTCGCGTTCGTTTGACTCAGAGATTCAAAAAACCAACCTATTTCACCGCACACTTCATGGCTTTTCTTGTGGTTTTTATTTCACTCGTTTTTTGTCTCGCCTATCTCAGTAATCGTGGTGAAAATACCGACCTCATCAAACTTAGTCCAGGTCAAATAACCTTACAAAAAGAATACGAAAAAGATTTCACTTCCGCAGGCCACACCATAAAAAATCCTAATATCATTTTAAACCCTTACAAAACTTCACCTCTCACTGCCTTAATAATTTTTGAAACCGAAGAAGAGGTCTCCCCAACCGTCACTATCCAAGGAAAAGATCCAAAGACCACCCTCTCTCATGATTTTGTTAAGGCCAAGAAGCATTACCTTCCAATCTATGGGCTATATCCAGACACCACCAATAAAATTAGGATCACATATGAGACTCCAGTCAAAACTGGAGAGCAAAAAACCAACACCTCAATTGCTCGTTCAGGCAATGTAATCGATGAACATAGCGCCGCCAAAAAACTTGAGCAATATGAATCTGAACATATCACCGAAGTTAGTAATCAGTTTACTCCAGTCAACCACGAAATAAACCAAGAACTCCAGAAAGAGAGTCAACCAAATCTAAAAAATATTGTCGAAACCATTGATCGAGAGTTCGAAATTAAAACTGAACCCCTTCCCGAAAATCTCCCAAAAGCTACTCTAGTTAGCTCTGACAAATCCAAACTAAGCTCAGATCTTTATTTCTTTAGCCCAGCTACAAAAAATAATTATATGACCGCCTATGATATCAATGGCGACCTTAGGTGGTATCTTAAGAATACAGCTCTATGGGAAAACACGAAATTAAATAACGGACATCTTCTTGTTAGTACTGAACGCTTAATTAATCCACCGTACTACATGACCGGTCTCTATGAGATTGATTTACTGGGTAAAATTTATGCCGAATATTCACTACCTGGCGGTTACCATCATGATTATTTTGAGCTAGAAAATGGTAATCTAATAGTAGCTTCCAATAATTTTAGTAGCCAAAACCATACTGTCGAAGATTACATTGTAGAGTTAGATCGTAAAACTGGCCAAATCGTCAAAAGAATTGATCTTCAAAAGATTCTCAAAAAAGATGATGGCAAAAACGAGAATTGGACCGAATATGACTGGTTTCACAACAATTCTGTCTACTATGATAAAAGCTCTGATTCATTAATTTTATCCGGTCGACACCAAGATGCTGTAGTCAGCATCAACTACACCACCACAGACATTAACTGGATTTTAGGCGACTCCACAAATTGGTCTTCCTTTTATCAAAAATATTTCCTCAAGCCGATTGGACAGAATTTTGAATATCAATGGAGCCAACACGCTGCAAAAATCACTCCAGACGGATACCTCACGCTCTTTGATAATGGCAATAATAAATCCAAGAACCCAGAGTCCTACATTAAAGCTAGCAATTCATACTCGCGAGCCGTAATATACAAGATAGACGCAGCGCAAAAAACTGTCGAGCAAGTTTGGCAGTATGGCAAAGAACGGGGAAGCGAATTCTATTCTCCATACATATCAGATTTTGACTTGCTTAGCCAAAACCATTACCTAGTTCTTTCCGGTGGCATTGTCAAATCAGATGGCATACCTTCAAACCAGCCTGCTGGCCTCACCACCGGTCATCTCGAACTTCTTTCAGACACCGTGGAATTACTAGATAATCAAGTCATTTTTGAACTACATATTCCAACCAATAATTACCGTGTCGAAAAAATGGATCCATATGCTGGCGTAAACTATACCATGCAAGGCGCCAAGCAACTTGGTACTCTCGACTTCACTGATCCCGAAGAAAGAAAACAGGGCTTTATCACAAATACTGAAGTCGACCAAGACTTTTTAAAACGCCACGACATTACACTAAAAAACGAAGAAGATCGGCTCGTCTTTTCTGGACGTTTCCATCGAGAGGATAACGTGCGTGTTGGACTTTACCGCAATTTCTACACTAATCTTTATCAAGTCCCCGTCAGCAAACACCCTTACACTGCTCTCTGCGTAGACGTATTCTCTGAAGACGAAAATCAAAATGGGATCAATGTTACAAAATACATCAATAAAGATGGGCTTCGTGGTAATTATTCTGTCTATATCGAGTATAATGGTAAATTATATAATACAGGTAAATACTTCTATGCAAAATAAATCCAACAAACACACTATCATCCTAATAGTCTCCGTAGTTACTCTTCTTTTACTAAGTATGATGATTTATGTAAGTAATACACTTAATCAATCCACTAGTACCCAAAAGGGCCACACCAATACCGCCTCGTCGCAAGGGTCAAATGCCGAATTTGCTAAAATGACCGAATCAGACATTAAAAGCTCAGAAGACAAGGTAAATATTTATATCTTTTGGGGAGACGGTTGCCCACACTGCAAACATCTGGCCGAATTCTTTAATCAGCATCGCTCCGAAGTAGAGAAAATGGCCAACTTATACACATTAGAAGTCTGGAAGAATTCTGACAACCTTACTCTGATGAAAAACTTTGGTAAATTCCTTGGAGAAACCCCAAAAGGCGTACCATACTTTATTATTGGAAATAAAACATTCTCTGGCTTTTCAGAGACAGATGAAAAAACCAAAAAACAAATTCTTGAAACTATAAAAGCGGAAGCAGGAAAAGATACTAAAGTCGACAAATATCAGGATTATATAAAACACAAAAAATAAAATCAAAAGCGTCACTCAGAAAGCGTCGTTTCTTAGAGAGTTCAGCACCCTTGCAATACCTGTATAGGAGTCATTCTTAAGGTTGTATGTATTCTAACATAGTTGTAGTAGATAAGTTTCTTTCTGGAGGATTAATCAAATAATGAAATTACTCCGTTTTAATTCAAGCTTAATCTTAATTCAAGTTTAAATCCATTTTCAGACTCTGAATGTGTTTCCTGTAAACTTCTACCCATCTGTAAGGGCGGTTGTCGCAAAGCACGGTATCTTGATAAAAAAGTCTGTTCAGGAGTAAGATACAGTCTTGCTTCTTATATTGTCGAGAAAGCCCAAAAAGCGATTATCGATAACGAACAGTAGGAGGCGGAGAGATTACCATGAAAGGAGGTGAATACAATGAAAGTTATCAAAGCTAATATTGATCATCTAAACCTGGTCAATCAGCGTAGCTCTAGAGATGAATATCTCCGAAACGGACAGTCTATCACTAAGGCTATTATGATGGGTGGCAAAGGTTGCTGTGGTAGCACCTATGTCGAAAAGGCTTAACACCGAACCGTAAATTAGTCATATTATTCCTCTGCTTCCTTTTTAGGAACCAAAAAGGGTCGCCCCTTATGGGCGACCTCTTTTTTATGCCCCTAAATCTTATTCAAAATCTCGATTGCGGTATTAAATATATCTTCGTTTCTTCGCTCTTTCGGATCAACCGCGTTACCATCTACCGGATCATCACCAATTAAAAATTCGGTAAATTTTATACCGCGATATTCCGCTAAGGCTAATAGCGCAGATAATTCCATATCAACACCAACGCAACCACGCTTTTTCATTAAAGCAACTTTTCCGGCGGTTTCGCGATATACCGCATCAGTTGTCCAAATCTTTCCATCGATAGTTGCAAAATTATTCTTTTCGAAGATATCTTTACAGATTTTAAGGGCATCTTTATCCACTCCAATTTCATCACTCTCAGGAAGATAATGATAACTCGTCCCTTCTTCGCGATAAGCACCGGTCGGTAAAATAATTGTATTTTGTGCGATATATCTATCAAGTCTTCCACACGTACCAAATGCTACTATTTTATTAATCCCGCTTGCGATCAGAAGTTCAACATCACAGACGCATCCCGCCGCACCCATGGTTGGATAGACTAAGAGAATTTTTTCGCCATTAACTTCGATATAACGATAAGTATCAAACTTACGACCAAAAACATTTGTTACCGGAAAGATCTCTAGATCTTTGTTCGGAAGTACAAAATCTTCCCAAATTTCGTCATCAAAAATAAGTAGACATTTTGATGGTGAGCCTTTTAGCTTCAGATCACATGGGCCGAAAACTGTTTTTCTTTCTGCATCATATTTAATCATATTTATATTATATCATCCTTAGGCTTGTTAACACGAGTAGTCCTTGCCTTGATATCATTTCTTTTTATCTCTCGCGCAATAGTTGAAGGATTTCTATTTAATTTCTTAGCTATGGATCTTATACTTTCGTTATTTTTTAATCTATTTTCAATTATTACTCGTTCTTCATACGAAAGTTGTGTATACTTATTTAGAGACATCAACGTCTATCCTTGTTTAAGTTAGTGTTACAAATTTAATTTTAACAGGACTAAGAATAGTTGATGTCTCTTTTTATTGCTTAGTGTTACACTTGAAGTGTTAGCTCAGGGCTATTTCGTATAAGGTTCAGCACCTTTGCAACACTTCATAAGGAGTTTTTAACCCTATTCCTAAATGGATTCTATCATAATTATAGTATCTAATAAAACGATTAAGCTTGCTATCGATAAAATTTATGTTCTTGTTAGGATTATATTGCCCGATACATTCTTTTCTTAAAGTTCTATTAAATCTCTCTATGTGTGCATCATCATTTGGGTGACGTACTCTAGAATGTCTAGTTTTAATCCCCTAACTATTCAGTCTACCTTGAAAGTGATTTTGAAATTCTGCACCGTTATCACTTTGTACCATCTTAAATGGAAACTGCATGAAGTCTTGAGCTTCAAAGATTGTCTCTGCAGCACCTTTTTCACTTAGATTTGGTGAAATTTTAGCATACGCCATGCGAGTATAAAGATCTATAACTGTATAAATATACATTTTAGAATGGTTTAATGGATTCACATAATGAACAGTGTCTGTTTGTATTAGTTCTCCTGGAGCGGTGGGAAGTGGGCGCTTCTCATTCCAACGATATCTCCGTTTTTTACGCCAGAGTTCATTTTGTTTAATTACTCTTTTAATGGACGAGAGACTAACATTTATTCCTTCTTTTGCTAACTTATAATGAATAATTTCAGCACATTCATATTTACACTGTCTTATTCGAAGAATAGCAGATATTATATCCGCATTTAAAGCATTTGGATGAGTCTTAGGGGCTGAACTGAGTGTGGGAATATTCCA
>CAUUKK010000004.1:0-14599 GCA_963545805.1 uncultured Candidatus Saccharibacteria bacterium | reverse complement strand
CTCAGCGGCGGCGAGAATACTGCAACAGCGGGAAGGTAGCAAGGTGCCAAATTATACGGAATAACCACCCCAACGGGTGGTTTTCTGTTTTTTAATTTATATATAAACTAGGGGGGTATCTAAATAGTTTATGTATAATACAGATATTTTTTGCATCTTTCTTCTCTTTGGTGTAGTTTTTTGGACAATTGGTTATATCATCTTTGGAAAAATATTAAAAAATAAGATTTAGGGAAATTATTATTTATAAAATCAATATTTTATAAATAATACTAATTCTGTAATAGCTTTGCTAATTTTGCTCTTAGTCCAGTTGGCTCATCTGTTCCCGCCAAAGTGTCAATAGCGACTCTAAGCAAGCCAAAAGCCGTGATAAATGAATAGTCAAGGTTTTCCTCTGTGGAGTTCTCTATTCCGGGAATATCAACGTCATCAAGTAGATGTACGAGTGGTCGTCTTGAAAATGGTAAATCAGTATACCAATCACTTGTTGCAAGTTCTTCCTGCAACGCAGATAATCCAGCACCACCACCGCAGAGCAGAATTTTAGTTGGTAGGGCTTCAACCAAAGGGAAATCCTCTAAGGCTACCACTACGCCGCCTAGCCACACTTCCACATTATCAGAAATCGCCTTATTGATTTTTTTCGCTCGTTCTGGGGTTGCTAGAATTGTTTGTATCTCATTTTTATATTCCGCTTCAGCGACAGTCTCTTCACGGTGTCTCAAAGTTAATTGATCTAATGAAACTCCCCCAATCTGAAGTTTTATAGCCTCTGCAGTATCATAATCAAGGCCAGTCTTCGTGGCGATTTGATGCGTAAAGCTGCGGCCACCAATTCCAAACATTTTTGTGCCTTCAACGCCGCCATCATCAACTACTGCAATATCTGTAGTTCCACCACCAATGTCCATCACGATTGCTGAAAAATTTGAGTCCAGCTCATTTCCGAGACAGGCACGACATACCGCAAAAGGCTCTACTGCAACAGCTAAGAGATCCAAATTAAGCTCCGCACAGACCTTCTCAATTGCCGAAATATGTACAAGCGGTGCAAAAGCCGTGTAAAACTGAATCATTAAATCAGAGCCCTTAAAACCAATTGGATTTGAAACCTTATATCCGTCAATTGACAGGGAAACAATCGCAGAATTGATTAGTCGAACCTCAACTTCAGGATTATCGGTCTCAAGTGCAATTTCTTGCCTCGCCTGTTCGCCAGCCTTATCCTGAACCTTTTGAATGATTTGCTGCATTTCATTATCAGAGATTGGCTTGTTGCTATCTTTGCGCTTATATCTCACTGTCCTGGTATTACCTTTAATTAGTTCCCCAGCAATCCCCACTACGCAGGTCCTTGAAACTACGCCGGCCATTTCCTCGGCACGAGATAGAGCTTTTTCGCAAGTTGAAACCACTGCTTGAATATCGGCAATTGCCCCTGCATACATATTTCCCATACTCTGGTGTTCTTTAGCTACACCAATAATATTTAGGTTGTCGTCGCTAGTTTTTTCAGCAATCACAGTCTTCACAAATTCTGTACCAATATCAAGGGCCAACAAAATGTTCTCGGGCTTAATTTTATGCGCTGTTGTTGTCTCTTGTTTAGTACCTTGCATAACTCTCTTTATTTAGTTAATTTTATTATACCACAAGCAGAATATTTTCTGTTTGCTATTCTGAGTGAAGTTTGCTATAATAAAAACATACTTGAATATTCTATCCGGCCGAAAGGTCGGATATTTTAGACTCAAGCTCGATAGATAAATAATTTATATGAAAATAGAAAGGATTAAATGGAGGGATTAGATCTTAAACAAATGTCCTCAATGGTCAAAGTCATCTCAGAGGAAAAAGGCTTGCCAGAGGAGGTAGTCTTAAATATTATTGAAACCGCTATTGCTGCCGCTTGGCGCAAAGAAGAAGGTGATAAGGATATGAACGTTCGCGCTGTCCTTAACCTTGATAATGGTGAAGCTGAAGTATATGTTGCTAAGGAAGTCATTGAAGATGGTCTAGCATATAATCCAGCCACCGAAATCCCAGCCGACCTTGCTGGCGGTAAGGAAATTGGCGAAATTGTTGAAGAATCACACAAAGTTACCACCTTTGGCCGTGTTGCTTCTATGACCGCCAAACAAGTCATCGTTCAACGTCTTCGCGAAGCGGAGCATGACGCCATTCTTACTGCTTACGAAGATAAAGTTAATACTCTTATTAATGGTACAATTTCCCGCGTCGAGCCACGCCTTGTTCGTGTGGATCTTGGTAAAGCTACCGGTTTAATGTTAAAACAAGATCAGATCGAGGGTGAATATTATAAAGTAGGTTCACGCATTAAAGTTCTCATTAAGGCTATTGAGCGTAATGAACGTGGCGCTGACTTACTGGTTTCTCGTGGTTCATCTGAATTCATTAAGCAGCTTTTCGTACAAGAAGTTCCCGAAATTGAAAATGGCACTGTCGAAATTCATGCCATTGCTCGTGAGCCAGGTCGCCGTACCAAGATTGCAGTTTCTTCATCCGTCCCTGGCGTAGACCCTGTTGGTACCTTCGTGGGTGGTCGTGGTGTCCGTGTTCAGGCTGTGATGAACGAAATTGGTGATCGTGAAAAAATTGATATTGTCAACTGGAGTGATAATATGTCTGAATATATTCGTGAAGCACTCAGTCCAGCTGAAATTATTAAGGTCGAGCTTGAAGATAAGCGTGCCAAGGTCTATGTCTCAGAAGATCAGCAGTCAGTCGCCATTGGTCGTCAGGGGCAAAACGTACGCCTTGCTTCTAAGTTAACTGGTATTGAGCTTGATATCGAACTTGCCGAGACTCCAAAGAAGAAAAAGCGCGGCAACGCTGAGGATTCTCTTCTTTCTGCTCTCGAAGACAGTTCTGAAGAGTAATCAAATAGACCCCTAAACGGGGTCTATTATTTATCATTATTTTTTGACTTCTATATACTTGCCAGGCTTCAAATCGCCAAGTTGATATTTACCAAATTCAACACGGTGAAGCATTGTCACTTCATAACCAAGCGCCGCAAAGGTGCGACGAATTTGGCGATTTCTACCTTCACTCATCTCAACCTGAAGATTTTTTCCAGTTATCTGGCCATTCTCGTCGGGTAGTTTAGTTAAAAATAGCTTACTTACTCCGTCTGGTAATGTTATACCGATGTCAGAAATCATCTGCTGATGTAACGGGGCTATTGCATGATCAAGTTCCACAATATAAGTTTTAATTTTGAAAAATTTTGGATGTGTCATCTCAAATGCGAAGTTACCGTCATCGGTTAAGAGAATTAATCCAGAACTATCCTTATCAAGTCGTCCGACTGTTTTTAAAGCTTGCCACTTTTCTGGCAATAATTCGTAGAGAGTGGGGGTACTACCTTGTTGCCTTCTTGAAGAAACATAACCACGTGGCTTATTTAGCATCAAATAAGTGTATTGGTGGGGAAAATCCACCTTTTTATTGTCCACTAGGATATCCTGCGCTTCGAGAACTTGCATCCCAAGCTCAGCTGTCACTCCATCAACCTTAACTCGTCCAAAATCAATCAGATTGTCAGCATCTCTTCGAGAAATCCCCAGCCGTTCTGCTAAAAATTTATTTAAACGCATATCGTAAATATATCATATATGTGATATTTAGATAGACCCCATTCCACCCAAAATTTGATCCATCTGATCTTTAATATTCATTCCACTTTCATCCGTCACTGAATTAATTGAGTAGGCGTCATTTTGTGGGCTAGGGGTCTGTGTGCTCTGGGGTACTGAAGTTTGAACTTGATTAAAAGATGGACCTTGAGAAGCAGATTGTTGTGTAAAAGTTGTATTGGGCTGTTCGTAAACCTGTTGATTAGAAAAATCAGGCGTAATCTGTTGTGTGGCGGTCTGTTGTGTCACCTGTTGCTGTATTGCTGGCTGCATCGTTTGCTGCACTATCGGTTGCTGATTTTGTGATACAGCATATTGTTCTGCCTGTGGCTGATTCTGAGGTATGGCATATTGTTCTGCCTGTGGCTGATTCTGTGGAATCGTATATTGTTCTACCTGTTGTTGAACCTGGAATACACCACTACCTTCTACAGGTTGATTAAAACCCGACTCAGTGTTCAAAGTATTAGATGGTTCTACTCCAGTATTCTGATCCAGTACCTCATGCACTGCATTTACTACATCCTCGATGCCAACCTGAGATTTAACCAAAAAGCGGTCAGCTCCTAAGCTCTCGCCACGTTCCCTCTGGTCATCTGAAGAAAGAGCGGTCATCATAATCACCTTAATATCTTTTGTTTCAGGAGTCGAACGTAGAATGTCTAGCATATCAAATCCTGAAATCTTTGGCATCATAACGTCAGAAATGATTAAATCTGGTCTTTCGCGTACCGCAACGGCTAATGCCTCCTCGCCATCTCCAGCTGGCACAATCTCATAGCCTTCCGCCGTCAAGCGAATTCCATAGATTTCTCTTAAGCTTTGATCATCTTCGACAAGTAATATTTTTGCCATATCTATCCTTTAATTATTATTTGGTAATTGTTGATTATTGCTTGTAGGTTGCGGGCTGTTTAACGGCTGCGTTGCTGCCGGTTGTAAAGGCTGATGCGGAGGCTGTAAAGGTTGTTGCAGAGGTTGTAAAGGCTGTATGCTTGGCTGTGGTGGCTGTACTGGTTGTGACAAAGCCGGTTGTTGTATGGCGGGCGACTGCTGTGTAGCTGGTTGTGAGAACTGCATCATCTCTGGCTGCTGCATAGTCGGCTGCGAAGCTGATTGTAATACCGGGGATGCTACTGGCTGTGATGACTGCACTGGAGCGGCCTCCTGTATTGAAGGTTGTGGGACTTGTAGTGTAGGTGATTGTGTGGTCGTAGTCTGTGGAATTTGTTGTGCAGGCGGTACAGTCGTAGGTTGTAGGGCTTGTTGTGTAAGAGGCTGCACGGCTGTTGGTTGTACCATAGGTTGTGCCGCAGGTTGCGTCGTCGGCTGCATTATTGGTTGAGAAATGGCCGGTTGTGGAGCCTGCATTATTGGTTGAGAAATAGTCGCTTGTGAATCCTGCATCGTTGGTTGAGTAGGAAGCGTTTGTGTGTTCTGACTCATTACCTCAATATTAGAGGCAATCTGTTTTCGACGTTGATATTCTTCAGCTGTAATGCGAGGGAATGAAAGGTAAAAGGTGGAGCCCTCACCAAACGAACTCTCCGCCCAAACCTTACCCCCCATTGCCTCAACTCTCTGTTTAACCAGATAAAGTCCAAGTCCAGTTCCGCCCACTGTGCGAGTTTGCGAATTATCTGCACGATAAAATTTCTGAAAAACATGCTTAAGGTCATCTGGAGAAATTCCAATTCCAGTATCGGTCACATTAATCAAAACACGGTCATCATCCCCGCGTACATTCACCCAAATACCTCCACCAGAGGCTGTATATTTAATTGCATTTTCCACCAAATTATTTACAGCTTCACGTAGAAAATCAATGTCAACACTTGCGTAAACTTCCTGATTAACTACTCTAGTTACATTATCTGATCTTGCCGCATTGGCGCCAAAGGTGTAATGAATGCCTTTTTCGCTCATCATTGGCACTTGACCATTCGCAATCGATCGCACTGTTGAGGCCATCTCAACAGGGGTGAGTTGTACTCGGATTTTCTTATCATCCAATTTTGTAACATCAAGTAAGTCCTTAAATAGTCGACCTAAGTGTTTCGACGACGCGTGGGCTTCCTCAAGATATTTTCTAGCACGCTCATCGATTGTTGCAGTTTTCGGATTTAAAGCTAACCCCAAATACCCCTCAATCGAAGCAACTGGTGTACGCATTTCATGCGACGCTGTCGAGATAAAGTCTGCCTGCTCGCCTTCCTCCTCGAGTTCTCGCGCAATATCACGCAGTGTGATAATTCGCTCATTTTGACCAGTGGTAGTACAAACTACAGAAATTGCTACCGGCCTCCTCTGTTCCTGAATACTCACTAATATCAGATCGCGAGTCTCAAAATTTTCACCGTTCATCACAGCTCTGAGTACGGGATTAACATCATCTTCAATCTTCGTCCCTTCAGAGTTTTCAAGATTAAGAATTGAAGCAAGTTGTAGGTTTTCGACCATATTTGGGTCACTCGTCCCAAGCAGTCTCATCGCAGCTGGATTTACTAATACAACAATTCCAGAAGAATGAACAATCATTACACCTTCGTCGATCGAATTTAATACTAAATTAGCAAGATTAGCCGACTGCGCTGTAGCCGGATTTTGTGGCGCCTGTCCGTTGTTAATTGGCTCCTTTTTCTTAATCAAGTTAAAAATACTCATTGCCTAAATTTTAACATAAAAACTATGTAATGTGATAAAATCGGAGCATGAATAAGGACACCTACTATATAGAGCCAGAGGATGATATTACCGATATTATCAATCATCTTAAGTCGTCAAAACAAAAAGTGGTCGCTCTCGTTCCGCCCAAAAAACTCAGCGTTCTGCGTAGTGCTATTAATTTAAAATTAATCGCAAAAACAGCAAAAAATCTCGATAAAGCCGTCGTCATCGTTACGCTTGATCCAGTATTGATGAAATTAGCAGCCGTATCTGGCCTACCTTTTTCCAAAAACCTTCAATCTAGACCAGTTTTGCCAAGCGAATATAAAGATGCTCCAATTTCTAATAAATCTAATATAAAGAATCAGGACATCAGCGAGCTCGATGACGTAGAAGAGTCTGAACAAGGTGTCCCCCAGGCTTCAAAAACTACTGAGTCTCAACCAGCTAAAAAAGCTGAACCAAAAAACACCGCAAAAGATAATTTGGTCCGAGCGGACAAATCGAAATCAAATCTAGTAGAGAATCTAGATTCTAATGAACTTGAGCAAGACACGGAAGAAGGTGGTGAAAAATCCGTCAAGAAGATTCCGACTTTTGAGTCCCTTAGGAAATGGATCATATTAGGTGTCGCCCTGTTCATTGTCCTAATTATTGGTAGCGTCTGGGCTTTCGTCCTTGCACCAGCCGCTAAAATTATGGTGAAGATTAAAACTACACCAGATAATTTCTCCGAGAATATTACGCTAGTTACTGCAGCTGACCAAGCTGTTAATAAAGAAGGTAAAATTCTGCTTGAATCGGAAACCCTAGAAAAAGAAAGCTCCATTGAATTTCAGGCCACTGGTGAACGCAATGATGGCGAAAAAGCAAGTGGTAAGCTGACCCTCACCGCCAATTTCAGTTTTTCCACCTCAACTGCTTCCCCAAGTAATCCTGACCGTATTTCGGTACCAATCGGCAGCGCCTTTGCGAAAGGAAACCTTAATTACCTCACTATTGTCAGCACTGATTTTAGTTGGGATGGCTCCACTACTAGCTGTACTGTGCGCACCACTAATACCTGTCAGATTCGTAAAACCGTTGATGTGGTTGCCTTTGAGGGGGGTACTAGATTCAATATCGACCCGACCGCTTCTGGTTGGCAATCTTCAGTCGAAAAAGTTGACGCCTTTAACTCTAGTGCCTTTACTGGAGGTACCGACAAAATTGTTAAAATCGTCACCGCAAGTGATGTTGAGAAGGCCAAAAATCAGGCTAGTCAAATTGACGATGGTAAAGAAGAATTATTTGCTAAGGTTAAGGAAACTGAGCTAAAAATAGAGGCAAGCTACAAAAAGACTCTTGGTGATGTCGTTCCAAGCCCTGCAATCGGGGAAGTCGCTGCAGAAGGGAAGGCTAAGTTACTTGCAAAAGTTACTTATAAGGTAAATGTCATTGATAAGTCAGCAATTGAAGAATATATCCGCACTCTTGTCAGTAGTCGCCTTGGGGCAGACCAGAAAATTTATGAAATCGGTTCATTATTCATTGAGCGCTTCCAAGAAAATAATGCGACCTCCGCTAAACTTAAAGCCATTGTCAAAACTGGTCCAGAAGTAACGGAGAAAACCGTTCTTGATAAATCCCTTGGCAAGAAAATTGGCGAAGTTACTACCTTAATTAAGTCCATCAATGGCGTTAGTGAAGTTAAGGTTGACACTTCCTTCCCATGGGTGCGCAGCATCCCGGAAGATATCAATAAAGTTAGTGTAAATATTACAATTGATGAAAACTAAGGTGGTGAGATGAAAATAATTGGACTGGATGTTGGCACAGTACGTATTGGCGTTGCCCGTGTTGATACAACGACTAAAATTGCTATTCCCGACGGCTACATTAACGTAAACGGTCAAGAAATTTCGGAAATTCAGCGCAAGTTAAGTTTTCATAATTCAAATGTCCTCGTTATCGGTATGCCGCGCAGTAATGACGGCAATCAAACGGCGCAGTCGGACTTTGTGAAGTCTTTTACGGAGCGTATTGCTGCCACAATTCCTGGCCTAAAAATTTATTTTCAGGATGAGTCTCTCACCTCTGTTGAAGCCGAAAACCGTCTAAAAAGTCGAAAAAATAATTATCAAAAAGGTGAAATTGATGCCGAATCTGCTGCTATTATTTTGCAGGACTTTGTAGAACGCTTACAATCTGCTCTTAACAATCAGCAAACGCTCGCGCCAGTTGAATTTACTCCCACTGGAGTCATTGAAAGCGAACAAACAAACTCAATATCTCAAGAACAAAATGAAAAGATGCCTAAAAAAAAGATTTCTTTATTTAAAAAAATAGTAATTAGTTTATTTATTCTTCTTGTGCTAGGAGGAATAGGTATTGGCGGAGCGTATTACTGGTACCAGCAACAATTGTTGCCCGTAAAAAATCTAAACTGTCTCTATAATTCTCCAGCTGAAGCGGCCGTTGGAACTGAAGAAGAGAAGGATGCGGATTGCCGTTATCAAACTTTTGAAATCAAGACCAATGAAACGATTAACGAAATATCTGCACGCTTAAAAACACAGAATTTGATCCGTTCAAGCGAAATCTTCAAGTTTTATTTAAAACTGAATCAAAAATCTGCAAAGATTAAATCCGGCATCTATCGCCTACGTACTAATATGTCCACGCCGCAAATTGCAGATCTACTTGAGCAGGGGGCAGTTTCTAATAATGTTTTTAATCTCACTATTCTGCCTGGTGAGACAATCACTGATATCCGTCAGAAATTAATCAAACTCGGCTATCAAGACGCTCAAATTGACGCTGCCTTAACAAAAAAGTATGATAGTCCAGTTCTGAAAGGCCTATATAACACTGAAGGTCGTCTGGAAAATCAATTACAACCGCAGGGCGTAGCACTTGAAGGCTATCTATATGGAGAAACTTATCAATTTTATCAAGGTGAGACAGTAGAGCATATCTTTAAAACCATGATTGATCAGTTAAATAATATTGCTAATCTAAATAAACTAGAAGAGAAGTTTGAGAAGCGTGGGCTTACTTTAAGGGAGGGGATTATCCTTGCCTCAATTATTCAAAAAGAAGCACATACGGAAGATATGCCAGGAGTTTCAATGGTCTTCCAGAATCGGCTGCGTCGTGGCTGGAGTTTAGGTTCAGACGTGACTGCTACTTATGCTGCTGATCTAGTAAACCCAAATCGCAATAAAAACGATCCTAATAATAATCTTGTCGTTCTTGAAACCGATAGTTTATATAATACTAGAAAGCATACAGGTCTGCCTCCAGGCCCTATCTGTAGTCCATCTATTTCAGCACTTTTAGCTGTTGCTGAGCCAGATGAAAATATGAAATCTATGTATTATTTCTTGACAGGAGACGACGGAAAGATGTATTATAGTGTAACCGATTCTGAGCACGAGCAGAAAAAACGTGACTTTTGTCAAAAACTCTGTAACGTAGGACTCTAGGTGGAAATATCGGCAAGTTATGACATCGAAAAAACAGAATAAACGCAATAAATTAAAAAACAAGTTGAAGATTATTCCATATCTCTTTGTTTTTCTCGCAACCATGGGACTTATTAACTATGGCTCAAAGAATAAACACATAGATGAATCGACAAATAATCTAAATCTTCAATCGATTTCAAAAAAAGACTACGCTGTCTCTACTGATCAGCTTTCCGAATTTTATGTTGTTTCCGAACTTGCCAGTAATCTAAGTTTAGCTTCATCAGAAGTTGTCAATGTTAACTATAACTCTCTCACTACCCTTCGTGATTCTGGCCAGGTTTCTACTGAAAAGATGGAGAAGCCAATTGCGCCGCTGGCTACTAGCTGTCTCAAAGTTGGTGCAATTGCCTATACTGTTGCCGAGGGCGACACAATTGCCTCGATTACTGGCAAATACGCCGCTTGTGGCGTTACTGAAACTATGGTCCGCTGGTCCAATAACTTCAAGAATACATATGAGCCAAAAGTGGGTGAGGTAATTTATCTCCCATCTCGTGCTGGTTTCGTCTATAAGATTAAAAGTGGTGATACCGTTGAATCAATTGCTGGCAAATATGGGGCAAAAAGTGATGAAATTATCGCCGCAAATAATCTCGAATTAAACCAAAGCCTAAGTGTTGGCACTGCTATTCTCCTTCCAGACGGTAATCTTCCCGAGACTGAGCGCCCAGATTATGTCGCTCCTCGTATAACTAATTCACAGTCTCAGAGTTATACTCAATCCGTATATTATCGTACTTATTGGACTTCTGCCAATCAGATGCCATGGGGTTGGTGTACCTGGTATGCTTGGCAACGCCGTTACGAGCTGGGCGGTGGCTATGTTCTTCCAGGTGGCCTTGGTAATGCTAATACCTGGGATAACGCACTAGTTTCCAGCTTTCCGTCAAGCCGTGGTACCAACCCACAAGCCGGTGATGTCTTCCAGACTGACTCTGGTTATTATGGTCACGTCGGTATTGTGGACTCCGTAAATGATGATGGAACTATTACTATTTCCGATATGAATGGTATTGCTGGTTGGGGTCACGTTGGTCGCAAAACCGTCCCTCAAAGTGTCTGGTCCGGCTACCTCTTTATTCATAGTCGCTAAAATGGTAAAATAAGAGTAATATGTTTTGTGATACTGCAAAAGTTAGTCTAAAAGCCGGCAAAGGTGGTGATGGTGCCGTATCTTTTCGCCACGAAATTTATATTAATAAGGGTGGTCCTGACGGTGGTAATGGTGGTAAAGGTGGTTCCATTATCTTTGTAGCCGATAAAGATACTAATACCCTAATTGATTTTCGTTTTAACCCGATTTTAACTGCTGAAAATGGTGGCAATGGCTCAGGTACTCGTAGCGCAGGTCGTTCTGGAAAAGATCTTTTAGTTGAGGTGCCCATCGGAACTATTGTTAAGCGCGATGGGCAGGTTATTGCTGATCTTACTCGTGACGGTGAAAAGGCCGTAATTGCTAAAGGTGGTGACGGTGGTTTTGGTAATGCTCACTTTAAGTCAAGTGTACGCCAAACTCCAGTCATTGCCGAGGTTGGTGAACCGGGCGATGAATTTGAGGCTGAACTCGAATTGCGTCTACTTGCAGATGTTGGTTTGGTTGGTCTTCCAAACGCCGGTAAATCAACTTTTTTGTCAGTCGTCAGTAATGCTAAGCCAGAAATTGCAGATTATCCATTCACCACTCTAACTCCAAATCTTGGTGTTGCTACGATAGACCGTCATGATATCCTGATTGCAGATATCCCAGGCCTCATAGAAGGTGCTGCAGAAGGCAAGGGGCTAGGTCACGATTTTTTGCGTCATGTAGATCGTACTGCAGTTCTTCTACATCTTATAGATGTCTATAATAACGACGCCGGTGAAGCCTATCACATTATTCGCCGTGAGCTCGATAAATATTCAGACTTAAAGAACCGTCCTGAAATTGTTGCTCTCACCAAATGTGAAGGCGTAGATCAGGATATTATCGATATGCAAACCCAGTCAATTAAGCAACATAACTCTAGCGCTAATATTCTCTCTATTTCTGCTACCTCTCATCAAGGAGTTGATGATTTGCTTCGCCTCTTGTGGCAGGAAATTAAAAAATCTAAGGAACAGATAAAAGATCGAGAGACTCAAGCTCAATCTCAAACCACTGAAATTAATCTAGGAGAAAATCGTTCTGATTTACAAAATAGCCAAGCAAGCCTACCAGTTATTTCTCTAAGCACTCAGGAACTCCGTAACACTTGGTCTGTTATCCTGGATGATAATGGAGTTTATCATGTAACTGGGGAAAAAATTGAAAAATTTGCACGACGCACCGACCTCTCTAATTATGCCTCTGTTAACCGTTTGCGCGACATTATGAAAAAACTCGGCATTCGAGCCGAACTCACCAATCAGGGCGCTGGCCCAGATTCTTTAATTGAAATCTCTGGCAAGACCTTCACTTTGGTTGAACAGTATTAAAAAATATCAAAAATCTAAAACGTAGCCAAACTAAAACACGGGCTGAAGAGCTCGTGTTTTTATTTCTTATTTACAGTCGACGCCAGAAGTCTTCTTATGCCAAGCTCTAAATTGTTTAATATATTCCTCTCTACCCAGTTTGGTGAACAATTTATTTTGGGCTTCCAAATTTAGCTCCATCCCGTTAGATTTATAATCGGTAATCTTACTATTATTATAGTAAATCGTAATATCACCCTTATCAGAACTACAAATCAGACTAGATTGCTTAAAAAAGACTGACCATATAAAGACTGAGACTAGTGCAACTGTGAGTACAGAAATCACGGCCACTACTATAAAGATTTTCTTATTCTTCGGTTTTTTTGAGGCAGCAACCTGCGCCTCTTGTGTAACCTGATTTCTTACGTCTTGTATAAAAGTACTTTCAAAGTTATCCATAACATAATCATATCATAATCTACAAAAAGTTTATGCTATACTCTAAATATGAAATATCGCACCCTAGGAAGAATATCCATCACACTAGTTTCCATTATTACAGCCTTATTTGTTTTGACAACAGTCGCTCCTGTAGTCGAAGCTAGTGGCGGTGAAGATTATTTTGCTGCTACTGTTACAAAACGGAGTTCGGGCGCTGCTAAAAAACACGCTGCTAAAAAACAAAATAAACAAAAAGAAGAAGACGATGATGATACAGAATCTGATGACTCTAATGTCGGTGGAGAGTATTCTGGTAATAAGGGACAATCTGGCTGGGTCAAAGAGGGACGCTCCTGGTTTTACTACGTGAATGGTGAAACAGTTGGGGAGGGCTGCCGTACAATTAATGGGACTATCTATTGTTTTGAAGGCGATGGGGAGCTAATGACGGGCGAGGTTAAGCGTGGCGGTAAGACTTATTATTACACTGAGGATGGCACAGGCATGCTTCTTAAAAATGGTACTACTCCAAACGGTCAAAAAACTGACGCAACGGGTATGATCTATGAGGAGGCAGATGGTAGCTCGACTGGCAATACTCCAACCTTCGATACTTCATCCGTAGCTGGTTCTTCGAACGCATCACCTTCCGCCAGTTATACTGGCAAAAAAGCCTCTTCCTCTAGCTCTTCAGGAAGCTCTTCTAGCTCTTCTGGCTCTGGTTCTTCAGGTAGCTCTTCTTCTGGTTCCAGCTCATCTGGCGGCTCCTCTTCTGGTTCTTCAAGCGGCGTCTCTGGTTCCTCCAGTTCTTCGGACGAAAAATGCATCAAGCTGGCCATCATTAAAATCAAGGGCAAGGACTGTATTGAAAACAGCGAAGAGGCTATCTTTGAAATTCTTGGCATGATCCTTAATATTTTCACTTTTGGTGTTGGGATTGCCGCTACTGGTGGCTTCATCTTCTGTGGTTATCAGTATATTACCTCCAAAAACGAACCTGCAGTTATCGTTAAGATTAAGACCCGTATGCTTAATATTGTTATTGGTCTAATAATCTACTTCATGTTCTGGGGACTTATTGGGCTCTTGCTTCCAGGTGGACTCTGGTAATTGGTAACTTGCTTTTGTTACTTCAATACGCTATCTTTAGTTCATTGCAAAAAAATACTCCCGAAGGAGTACTTTTCTCACTGATGCGCGCCCACCCTGGGGCACATTGTTTTGTTTTAATTCGCTTTTTGTTTTTAATGAAATCTCCACACTCCACTATTTTTGAAGCGGAACCCCGTGAAGCGTATCAGCTTATGCTTACTATATCCAAAATCCCATAAACTGTCAAGATTTTAGGGATAAAATGTGAGAAAAATCAGCCAAAAAATAAATAATTCATACTGTGATATAATTTATTAAATGGCAAAAGTTAAATTCACAATCATTACACTCTTTCAGGACGCCTTAGCGCCCTATTTGTCGACCTCGATGATGTGGAAGGCTGCTAAGAACAATATTGCCGAATTTTCTTTTGTTGATCTCCGAGTTTTTGGTCTTGGCCCACATAAATCCGTTGACGACACTCCCTATGGCGGAGGTGACGGTATGTTGCTCCGCTGTGAGCCGGTATTTGCAGCGATCGAAAAAATCAAACAAGATGACCCCACAGCAAAAGTCATTCTTCCCACCCCAGCTGGTCAAATTTGGCGCCAATCACTCATCCGTCAATTTGCTGAAAAAATAGAATCACAGAAAGAAAACCACTTCATTATTCTTTGCCCGCATTATGAAGGTTATGATGAGCGTATCCTAACATTGGTAGACTATCAGGTGAGCCTCGGTCACTTTGTTTTAACCGGCGGGGAATTGCCAGCTCTTATTATCATTGAT
>CAUUKK010000003.1:0-15130 GCA_963545805.1 uncultured Candidatus Saccharibacteria bacterium | reverse complement strand
CATATGTTCAGAAATAATCATACCCTTAAAAGAGTAAATCTTGCAGGTCTTAATGTTAAGAAGGTTCGCAATGTAACTAATATGTTTACTAGTTCTAGTACCAGTGAGACGGCCTTAAAAGAAATTAATATGTCTGGTTGGCAGCTAGATTCAGTAACAGATTTGAGCGCACTCTTTGCAAGTCTAGTAAAACTTGAGTCTATTAATCTGTCTAACTTCTCTGCAAAAAATGCTATTTCTATGAGTAGAATCTTTCATAACTGCTCCTCTCTTAAGGAGTTGAATCTCTCATCATTTGCTATTGAAAAAGTTGTGAACATGGATGATGCCTTTAGTGACTTAGATTCACTTGAGCGCATTGATCTTAGTGGTCTTAATACTAGCTCTGTAAAAAGTATGAGTCAAATGTTTATGAATCGTAGGACTGCTAATTTGGTTAACCTCGATCTATCTAGCTTTGATACAAGCAATGTTACTAATATGTATGCTATGTTCTCGGGACAAATTAAACTGCAAAATCTTAATTTAAGCTCTTTCAAGACTCAGCGTGTGCAAACTATGCAGAATATGTTCTATAAGGCCATGCAGTCTCCAGTTGATGGTGTACTGGATATTTCGACATTTAGCACAGAGCAACTAACTAATTGTGAGGGTATGTTTGATTATTCAAAAGTCCGTACTATTTATGTTTCTAATCGTTTTATTATTACGCCATATCCGGTGAAAAATCTTTTTGCAGAAACCACAAATCTTGTGGGTGGCAATGGCACAACCTGGACTTCACAGATTACTTTTCCGCTTATTCATTATTCGTCTCGATATGCTCATATCGACGCCCCTGGCAATCCTGGTTATTTCACCCAGAAACCATGATTGAAACTTTTGGCACTCTTGTATTTTGAGTGCCAAAGCGCTATAATATCCTTAATAAATTATGGAAAATCAACCAAAAGTTCATCTCACCGATCGTCAGCAGTCCATTCTTTTTGCCATCATCGAAGAGTATGCTGAGATGGCCGCCCCAGTCGGCAGTGTCACTTTGGCAAAGCTTTTCAATGTCTCCAGTGCCACCATTCGTTCCGAGATGGCCCGTCTTGAGGAACTTGGTCTCATCGCCTCTCCTCATACTTCTGCCGGCCGCATCCCCACCGACGCTGGCTATCGTTTTTACGTCAATAATCTTGTTGAACGCGAGAATCTCAGCTCAGCCGATTTTTCCGAGTCTTATGATAATCTCGGTGCTTCCTCTCAAGAAGACTATAATGAAGAAGAGTCAGATTCCGCCTATCTTGATGATTCTGTCAGCCTTTACCTCGACTCTCCCTATCGCAGAATCAGCCCCAGTCGTGCCCTTTCTTCGGGCCAACAAGACAGGAATCGTGGTCTGCATGCTCTTGAGGTTCGCATTAATTCCCAAGCTCAGGTTGAATACGCCATCCGTACTGCTGTTGATATGTTAGTTGAGCTGACCGGTAACCTTGGTCTCGCCACCATCGGCAACCAGCTCTACCTTTCTGGCATCTCCAAACTTTTTTCTCAGCCTGAATTTACAGACTATCAGCGTATCCAAAATGTTTCAAAGCTCCTAGACAATCTTGAACCATGGTTAAGAGAAGCTAGGCCAGGACAGCCCCTCAATATTTTTATTGGTCGCGAAAATCCCATTGGCAAAAATTCGGATGTCTCCCTCATTATCAGCAAATTCCGCTCCCCCTATTCCGACTCCAGCTATATTGGCATCCTTGGCCCCACGCGCCAGAACTACGCACAAGTTATGAGCCTCGTTCGTCACGCTGGTCAATATCTAGAAAATATGTACTAAAGAAAGGAAATTATGACTCAACCACAAACCGAACCACATAAAGCATCACAAACTACGCCTCACTTCGCATCACAGCCTGAAGCACAAGCCAAATCATCCTCCGCGCCACATTCTACTCCGCATTCTAATCCGCACCTAAACCAGGCATTTGATTCTTCTATAAACCCAGAGCTCGAAAAACTAGCACAGCAAAACGCTGAGCTCATTGGCGATCTTCAGCGCACCCGTGCTGACTTTGAAAATTTTCGCAAACAAGTCGATCTCCAAAGGGAACAAGCAAAAACTCTCGCAAAGCACGCCACTATCAGTAAATTCTTGCCCTTAATTGACGATATGTCTCGCGCTATTAAGGCTCACTCCGACTTACTAGCTCCTGTCCAAAAGACCCTAGATAAGACTCTCAAATCCCTCAATCTTTCCATTATCGACTCCAATATTGGCACCCCATTTAATCCAGAATTCCATAACGCCATCTCTATGGAAGATGATGAACCCGGCAAGGAAGTCATTGCCGAAGAATTAATCCCAGGCTATCTTTATGAAGGTCAGGTCCTTCGCGCCGCTATGGTTCGTGTTAAACATCAGTAGCCTGGCACACCTGTTTCTTCGTGTATTGCTATCTGACCTCAATCCGTTCATGCTATAATAAACATATGAATTATCAACAAGACGAGGTAAAATTGCAACGCACCATGGAACGTGTTCGTGCCTGCAACTACCTCACCGTTACCCAAATTTTTCTTAAAGACAATTTTCTTCTTGAGCGACCATTAGCTTTTGATGATATAAAACCCCGTCTTCTCGGACACTGGGGTACCTGTCCAGGTATCAATCTGGTCTATGCATCTATGTGCAATGTCTTTGCCGACCAAAAAGAGCAAACCACTTTTGTCCTCGGCCCCGGTCATGGTTTTCCAGCGCTTCAGGCCAACCTTTTTTATGATGGTGATCTAGCCGCAGTCGACCCCACCCTTTCTCGCGACTATGCTGGCCTCGCCAAAATCTCAGAACTATTTTCTCGCATTGGCGGCTTTCCATCCCACGCTAGCCCTTCTGCTCCTGGCGTCATCTGTGAAGGTGGTGAACTTGGTTACTCTCTCGCCACCGCCTATGGTTACTGCCTCGGACACCCTGAACGTACTGCTGTTGTGTTGATTGGTGATGGTGAATTCGAAACTGCCACCACTCTCGCCAGTCTAAACTTAAATGACCTGCTCTCCTCTCCGAATAATGGCAAAATTATTCCAGTTCTACATCTCAACGGTTATAAAATCTCTGGCCCCACTGTCGCCAGTCGTCGCTCTGCACATCAACTCAATGAACTCATCCGTGGTTTTGGTTTTCAGCCAGTTCGCATCGAAGAGCGCTTGAGTCCAGTCGACACCGAAGAGCTTGATCTTGTCGATTCCTTTGACGACTCCGATGAGGATTCTTCTGTCTCAACTTTTGAAGAAGTCGAGCACAAAATAACAAACCTCATTCGTGAAGAATATGATGAAATGGCCCCAGATTCTGCTCGTACCGCCTTTGAATTAACTAGTCAGGATACCGACTTAATCACCAGGAACCTTATTCTTGATCTTGAATCCGCACTTCATCAGGCGAGGAACAGCGAGAAGCCTATCTTTATTATCCTTGAAACCGAGAAAGGACTCACTGGTCCACTTATTGCTGAAGATCTGAAGGTACGCGGAAACTTTAAGGCTCACCAAGTGCCACTTCCAAAAGCCAAAAGCGATGAACACGAACTTCGCGCCTTGGAATCATGGCTTCGTTCCTATCAATTTGACCAACTATTTACTCGTGAGAAAGGTTTTATCAATGAATAATTTTGAGCCAGGCTCTACCAAGAAATCCATTGCCAAGGTTTTTGGACATAAATTGAAAGAGCAAGCTGAGCAGGATTCCAGTTTCTATCTTTTTAGTCCCGACGAGACCACCAGTAATAAACTCGATGAAATCTATCAGGCCACCACTAGGGCTTGGGGTGTTTCACTTCCCAAAAAGAAATGGGACCTTCCAGAATCTCCAGATGGTCGCATTGTCGAGCTACTTTCCGAGAATGTTCTCTTTTCAGTGATGATCGGCCACCTTCTTTCCAATGAACCTGCCATGATGACCAGTTATGAGGCCTTCTTTACTATCATTCTTTCGCAGATTATTCAGCACTTAAAATTTCTCGAGCAATCTGAAGAGGTCTCTTGGCGACCTCAATACCCCTCAGTCAATCTTTTAAGTACTAGTACCTGCTGGCGTCAGGACCACAACGGTTTTTCTCATCAGTCGCCAATGCTGATCTCGTCCTTGCTTGATCGCCCCGGGTATCATGTCAACTGTTTCTTTCCAGTTGACGCAGGCTCGGTTGCTCCATGTTTTGATTTTCTCATGCAGTCCAAAAACCAGGTCAATCTTGTAACTTTCAATAAGACAGACGAGCCAATCTGGCAAACCGAACAGGAGGCAATGCAAAACTTTAAGGCCGGCTGTAGTCTATTTGAGTTTATTTCAAACAAAAAGGATGACGGCACCTTCGACTACCTCTTTGTTACTGCTGGTGATATTGCCACTCGTGAAGCCGTCGAGGCAATCAGACTTCTCCGCCAAGATCTTCCAGAGATGCACTTTGGTTTAATCAATGTTTTAGCTCTCACCTATGGTGCTATTGGTACAACTAAAAATTCGCTCTCGCAAGCAGGTTTCAATCAGCTCTTTGGTCAATCCGCTCCCATTTCTACCAGTTTTCATGGTTATCCAAATACCTTCACTGATATTCTTAGCAATTACACTGACAAAAAACGCATTAAAGGCCATGGCTTCGAGGAGCAGGGAAGCACCGTTACTCCATTTGCTATGTTAACCATGAATCATTCTTCAAGATTACACCTGGCTCTTGATGTGGCAGCTGAGTTTAACCGTAACGATCTTATTGAGAAATATCAGAAGCAATTAGGTAAGTATCAAGATTACGCCCTTGAGCATGGAATTGATCATCCCGAACTTGGTATCGATAACTAAAGCCTCACAAAAAATAACCTATATAAACTAAACTAAAAACTCGCGAACTTCTCCGCGAGTTTTTAGATTAATCGGTTTTATCTTTTACGTCCACGCCCCTTCACAAAACTTACATTGGACTTACTAGTTTCGGATATTTTAGCAAACATCATTCGGCCTGAACTAGTTTGAAAGAAACGCACAAATTCAACCTCGATTGTCTTTCCAATTTTGGAAGAAGCATCGTCAACCACTACCATCATTCCGTCTGGGAGATAGCCCACACCTTGTTTTGGATTACTTCCAGCCGCGACAATCTTTAGTTTAAGTTTTTCTCCAGGTAGGTAATCTGCTCGCAGTTCCATCGCGAGATCATTAATATTTAGTACATCGATATCGAGAGTAGCCGCCACTTTACCAAGATTGTAATCATTCGTCATGATCAGACCACGATTCTCCTTGGCTAGCTGAATTAGCCGATCGTCTACTGGCGTACGATCGAGTGGATCGGATAGAATAACCACGTCGACATGCACCACTCTCTCAAGCTCTCGTACGATATCAAGTCCTGCACGAGCTCGATTTCTCTTTTCGGAATCCTTACCGTCTGCCAGTAGTTGCATTTCACGCAAAACACTACGTGGAATAATTAAAACTCCGCCAAGAAAGCCAGTCTTTGCTACATTTAAAATTCTTCCATCCATCAAAGTTGATGAATCAATATATATCTTACGATTTTGGCCGTAGTAATTAAAACTCTTTTTGAACGAGCGAATCGCCAAAAACGTCGTCTGCAAGAAAATCACTACCACTAATATTAAAATAATTTCAGTCATGTATCAATTATATCACTTGACGGAAGTCCAAACTAGAACTATTTCAGCTGTGTTCCCAAATGTCTAATATTTTATAAAAATAAATATCTCAAATATGAGATATTTATTCAGAAATGCTATAACAGACAATAAAGTGTACCGACTAAATAATTAATTTTCCATTCCAAGATAATCGACGAGCTTAAAACGAACAATTCCATTCTTATCTGCAGGTTGCAAAGTACTCCATGGAGTCATATCTTTTCCGGCTTCTCCGTATCCATAAGTAGTTCCATTTCTTATGATATAGTTTAAGTAGCGTCCAGAGCCGCCACCCGCTCCAGCTCCAATCACTGGACTAGTGCTGTAATCGCTTTGTTCGGCATAACCTCCAAACCATCCTCCTCCCGCGCCAGCTCTGCCTGCTGATTCAACTGATACATTGGGGTAGATTGCCCCGTGTGTCGGTGCAGATGCTCCAAATCCAGCACCACCACCTGCAATTTGATTGCCTCCGTTCGGGAATCTAAATCTACTATACATTGCGTCTCCAGTACTACCAAGATAAGATGGTTTCATACCTGTTGCTCCACCGCCATTTCCACCTTTTGCAATATAAGATCCACCCGCTCCCCCTCCGGCTACTAATATCCTATCAGTTGTTCGATAAAACTTCATACTTGTGATATCAGCTGCCTGATTTGTTGTTTTAACCTTTAATCTTATTTCAATTGCTGGACCAGTATTTCCAGCAGGCAAATGAGTGGCTGCTGGTATCCCAGTATAGTTAAAATAAACAAGAATATAATCCCCAAATTTTTGGGTATAAACATCGCTGAGACTAGCATTGCCAAGGTCGTAATAGGCTAAAACTCCTTCAAAATCAGCATCCGGCAAGTTTACGGTCTTAATTACTGCTTGATAATAACCTATTGGTAAATTTGCCCATGGTCCATCATTAAGAAGAATATCTGACGGGTTTCGCTGACCGTCCGTACGCCTATCACGATGGTTATGGAATTGTGCATAATCATCTATTTCGTAAGGCCTAACATCGGAGCTTCCTCCACCCCCAGCTCCTCCCCAGCTATATATATTAGTTCCAGGCACAAGTAGTCCGCTTGCTCCATTACCTCCCCCATTAAATCCACCTTTTGCGTCGTATGGGGCTGCTCCTCTGTCATGGCCAGATTGGCCCTTTCCACCCACAAAAACCATGTATTTATCATTCTCAAACATCGCCTTAACTCCGGAAGTATAACCTCCAATACCGGGAGCTAATACTTCATTCGAACCATACCAGTGCTCTCTCGCTTGGGCTGGCGTTTGATCTCCGCCATTAGCACCCATCGCCTCAATCCTATAGTTTCCAGTAATCTCAGTCACCATCTCTTGAGGAGTTCCCGTGTAGTTAAAAGTTTTTTCACCAGCAACAAACTCAACTGCAAGCTGTTTTAAATATGTATATCCGTATGGAATGGTATCGACTACTAAATCAGCCTTTTGTCCTGGGAGAAACCTTGGGCTAGCTGTATTAAAATCTGCTATACAATCGAATGTAAGACCTTTAGCAGAGTACACTCTTCCATTGGTGACAATTTTACAATCAAGCCTATTTCCAATTGTAACTTTGTATCGTTTATCTATAGCATCTCCAAGAACATCAGATTGATTTTCAAGTATTGGTATTGTTATTTTAAATCTGTGCTTTGTTGAACTTGTTAATTGATTACCATTAGCAAGTAGTGGTACTTTTGAGTTTATTAATTCTGTTACTGGAAATTCACCAGTTGTGCTTGAGTTAGCAATTGCAGTGTAAACTAGACCTGCCGAGGAATAATGACCTGGAACAGCCGTTTCGGAATTAACATTTACACCGTATTCAATTGGCGCTTTTTCGTTAGTAACAGGTACTGAGCTTTTAGAGATTAAACACTCCTCAGTTAACTGTGCTGATTCGCAAATTGGAATAATGTAATTAATATTATTTCGTTTTACAAAAACGCCCCAACTATCATCGTCTAAGCTAGATTTCTGAATAGAAGTATTACCCGGATTCGCATAATTAATTTGATTTAAAGCATTTATGTGTGTTAATTTTTTCGAGTTTGAGGTGAGGTATAGCTTATATCCAGTTACGGAGTTGGTCGTCACAATGACTCTGGCATCCGCTTTTACCGTTTGTCTAGAATTAGTGCCATCAATACCAAAAGTGACCGACTTAGGCATAGTAAGACTCACTGAATATCCTTGTCCTGAAGTAAATGATGTACTAGTATTGGTTTCACTACTATATGTCACCACCGCATAAGTATTTGAGTAGATAAAAATGAATACACTAAATCCTAATAAGCTAGTAAGTAACAAGAATATAGGCATAAAAATACTTGAAAACCAACTTTTCACAACTAACTTATTTTTTATCGACATTTTTATCTAGCTCCATTTTATTATTCCGTACTACCTTCGTACTCAGCAATTACTATCTTTACGATACCATTTTTATCGGCAGGTTCTAATGTCGTCCAAGGAGTAGTCGGTTTTCCCGCTTCTCCAAATGCGTATGAAACTCCATTACTGACACCACCGACGTAACCTGAGCCACCACCAGCACCAGCGCAGGTCTGGTGTTCGTCATAAGCTCCTTGTCCGGTAAATCCACCTGCCCATCCACCACCAGCACCCGGTCGACCCAAAACCGCATTAGCTATTTTTGGATAAACATTTGGTGGGATTGGGGCAGACGCTCCGAATCCTGATCCTCCTCCAGTTGTTTGTGTGCCGCCAGTCCCAGAGAAAAGACTACTATAATTCGGGTCTGATGTTGATCCAAGATACTTACTTTGTCCACCCACAGTGCCACCGCCGTGCCCACCTCTAAAGCAGAGCGAACCACCTGCTCCACCCCCGGCTACCATTATTCTTTGTTCTAAACGATAGAATTTTATACTAGTTATATCCGCTACTTGATTTGTTGTTTTAACTTTTAATCGAATTTCCACTCCCGGTCCTGGGTTTATCCCAGGAAGATGGGTCGCTGGTGGTGAACCAACAGGGTAATTAAAATACACCAAGATGTAGTCGCCAAATTTCTGATAATAGACATCGGATAAATAATGGTAGCCATAGTCATAATAAGCTAGTAAACCCTCAAAATCCGCATCTGGTAGATTAGTTGTTTTAATTACAGCCTGATAAGTCCCATGTTCAATATTAGCCCACGGACCAGCGTTAAGAAGGGCATCCGAAGGATTAAAGCCTGGAGAGTACCTCATATTTTTATGTTGTCCATAATCTTGGACATCCGGTCGAATATCGCTACCTCCACCGCCTCCACCGGCTCCCCAGTCGTTCAAAGTCGTCCCCTTTACTAAAAGTCCCGTTGATCCGTTGCCTCCACCGTTAAAACCACCTTTTGCGTTATATCCAACCGTATTCATGTCGTTGCCGGACTGTCCTTTACCACCGACAAAAACCATTGTCTTTTCGCCTTCAGTAAAATCTTTATATCCGGCTGAATATCCACCTTTTCCAGAGAGAAAAGTCTCAGGCGATCCATACCAATTTCTAGCCGCTTGTGCTGTTGTGCGGTCGCCTCCGTTTGCTCCCATCGCTTCGATAAAATATTTTCCTTGAATTGGCGCAACCATCTCCTGTGGTCCTCCAGTATAACTAAAGGTCGATTCCGCAGATATAAACTCCACCGCATTCTGCTTTGAGAAGGTGTATCCGTATGGTTTAGTAGTTACCACTACTTCTGCTTTTTGGCCTGCATGAAACTTAGGATTTGCAGTACTAAAATCAGCCACGCAGGCAAAAGTAACCCCATCCTTAGTTTTTTCAAATAAATCCTCGATATCGCATTTTATCCCACCGACGGTTGCAGTGTACATACTTGGATCAGGCCTTACCATTGCACGGTCAAGCTCCAAAATTGGCACTTCAATTTTAAAACGATGTTTTAATTTTTTATTTGTCGAACTGGTCACTGTATCGCCGTTTTGCATCAAGGGAACTTTAGTGTTCGTGATATTGCGAATCGGGAACTCAGCTGTTGAGCTAGTATTTAGGACTGCCGAATAAACTAACGGTACTGAATGATAAGATCCACTTGCAATATTAGTACCTACATGTACGCCAAACGATATATCTGGTTGTGCATTTGTTACGGGTGCGTTGCTTTCGGCAATCAAACAGGCTTCAGTTAATTCACTTATCGTGCAGAGTGGAATTACATAATCCTGTCCGCTCTTCTTTACGAAGATCCCCCAACTATTTTGTGTTAAGTTGGTTTTCTGGACCGGGCTTACCGTTAAGTTGTCATATGGAATCGTATGTAACCCGTCATCTGTTTTTAGATTACTGTCAGCTCCCGTTATATACAGCTTATATCCAGTTAAAGAATTTGTCGTTACACCAATCTGTGCAGATGCTTTTAATGTTTGATTAAATGAAGTGTTGTCTATCCCAAATGTAACCGCGTTTCTATGTGAGATCGTCAGATAATATCCATTCGTAGATGTATCAGTACTGGCAGTATTTTGGTTGCCATACGTCACTACCGCATAAGTACTAGAATAAATTAGCAGGGAGATTGCAAAAACTGCAAGGCATCCCAAGAAACTAAAGACCGGTGCTAGATTTTTGCCCAGCTTTCTCCTTGTAATTTTTTTCATATTTATTTTTGACCTTCCTGTTATATATATTCTTATGACCTCTAAAGAATATAATCATTACCATTATAAAGAAAATAAAAATATAAGTCCATCATTTTGGCTCACAATTTTTGGGTTTTAATCTACTGAAAATGCAAGAATATTTAGTTGCCGTAACTAAAACACAAGTGTATAATTATATAAAATTGTCAATAAAACGGAGGACAGGGTGGTTAATACTGGTAAGGATAAAGAAAAAACCGCTATGGAAAAACAGGGAAAAACAACAAGGGTTAGTGGCGACCCCCTGGTGGGGCGATCGATCAGTCGCGAGACTAATCATGCGCAAATTCGCACTTCAAGCCGTACGGCAACTAGCTCTTCTCAAAGAGTAGTTCGTCAAGAATCTGTCAAAACTGAAAAACCTTCTACTATGAAAAAAACTGAAACTAAAGCTCCAAAGCGTTCGATCTTCCATAAAAAAGATCAGAAAATGAATCTCTATTCATCTCTTATTTATCGCTCTCGTGCCAAGAAAGAAGCAAAAGCTCGTAAAGATGCAGAAGAGCTTGCCAAGCTTCCTAAAGATCCAGTTAAGCGCTTCTTTGCTAGACTTCATCCAAAGCGTGTTTTCCGTTTTATCTTCTCAAAGAAAGGTCTCTTCTTCTTCCTAAAATCTGCCGCCGTCCTCTTCCTTATCTCTGTTATTGCTATTGGTGGCCTTTTCCTCTATTACAAAAAAGATCTTGATGAGATTCGCCTTGATCAAATGAAAGTTTCAGGCACCGTCAATACCTATCTAGATCGTAATGGTCAACTTCTTTGGGAAGATAAAGGTGATGGTGATTACCGACTCGTTGCAGATGGCGAAAATATTGCCACTTATATGCGTCAAGCTACTGTTGCCATCGAGGACCGTGAATTCTATAATCACCCAGGTGTCAACTTCTTCGCTCTTGTCCGTGCCGCTATTTCTACAGTCACTGGTCGCGGTGTTCAGGGTGGATCTACCTTAACCCAGCAACTTATCAAGCAAGTTTATTTCTCAGATGAAGCCAGCAACCGTACCGTTTCCGGTCTTCCTCGTAAAATTAAGGAAATGATCCTTGCCTTAGAGCTCGAAAAGATGTATTCCAAGGAACAGATCATCACCATGTATCTCAACGAGTCTCCATATGGCGGCCGTCGCAATGGTGTGGAAAGTGCTGCTCAGGCTTATTTCAAAAAATCTGCCAAGGAGCTCACTCTAGCCGAGTCTGCTCTTCTTGCCTCTATCCCAAACAATCCATCCTACCTCAGCCCATACAATACTGCTGCCAACAGTGCTCTTATTGCTAGACAGCAAAAAACCCTCGATGTCATGGTCAAGATGGGCTATATTACCAACGAACAGGCAGAGGAAGCCAAAAAAGTTAATATCTTAGATGAAATTCAGCCAGAAGTTAGTCGCTATACAGATATTAAAGCCCCTCATTTTGTTCTTGAAGTAAAGAAACAGCTAGAAGAAAAATATGGTGTGAAAACCATGCGTGCTGGTGGTTTTACTATTAAGACCTCTCTCGATCTCCGTGCTCAGCAGCTCGCTGAGGCCGCCGTAGCTAATGGTGCTAAACTGATGAGCCGTAACGGTAGTGATAACATCTCTTTATCTTCCGTCGATGTCGAAACTGGACAAATTATCGCCATGGTCGGCTCTGCTGATTGGAACAAACCAGTTTATGGTGAAGTCAACGCCGCCACTGCTCTTCTTGAACCAGGTTCGACCATTAAGCCAATTCTCGATTATGCTCCACTTTTCGCTCAACGTGAAGGCATTAATTATGGTGCTGGTTCGATACTTAAAGATGAAAACATCGACAAATATTACTGTGCTGGCTTCACTGGTAGCTGTATGCTCCGTAATTACACTGGTATCTTCTACGGTAACATCCCAATTCGTAAGTCGCTTGCTAACTCTCTTAATATTCCAGCCGTCAAGGCCCTCTATATCAACGGGGTTGAAAATAGCTTAAAGGTTGCGCACGAGCTTGGTGATCTTTCCTACTGTACCGACACTTCCGCCGGTCTCTCTATCGCCATCGGCTCTGGCTGTAATGTCCGCCCTATTGAACACGCTAACGCCTACGCCTCGCTCGCTCGCGGTGGTGTCTATAAGCCACTTGCCTATGTCCTTGAGGTGAAAAATTCTTCTGGCGATGTAGTTGAAAAGTGGGAAGATAACGCGGGGAAGCGTGCTCTTGACGCTCAAGCTGCCTACATGATAACTGATATTCTTGGTGATGCTAATGCTCGTACTATGGTTTGGGGCTCTCTCGCTCGTGCTAAAGGTTTCGTTGTTCCAGGTGTCTGGACTGCCACTAAAACTGGTACCACCACCACTACCAACTCTGCCGTCACTAAAGACTCTCTTATCGCCTCCTACTCCTCTGCAGTCGCCACCGTTGTTTGGAACGGAAACCATGACGGTTCCAGCCTTTGGAATAGCTCTAATGATATCGTTCGTACGGTTGTCAGTGACTATATGGCGCCAGTTCATACTCAGGTTTATGCCGCTGATGGCAAGTGGAAATCTGGTGATAAGCCAGTTCAACCCGCTGGAATGCAAACCCTCACCGTAAATGGCATTACCGATATTTGGCCAAGCTGGTTCAACAGTAAGAACAACGGTATCCAAAAGGAGGCCATGAAATTCAATAAATTCACTAAGAAGAAGGCCGCTAGCTGTACTCTTCCAGCTCTCACCGTAGACGTTGATATCACTTATTCAATTGACCCAATTTCCAAGAATAAGACTTACGCCACCGATCCAAACGGCTACGATCCAAACACTGAGGATGATTGTTCGTATACCCCACCATCCGTTTCCTTTAATACTCGTACCATCTCCTCTTCAACTCATCTTAAGTTCACCGTAACTGCTGGCTCAGCCTCTTCCGCAAGATATGTCATCGCTGTTGATGGTGCTGTAGTTAAAAGTGGTTCCGCTTCATCTGGTCTCAATGATCCAAACTACACTATGACGGGTACCGAATCTACCATCACCATCACCTTGACTGATGACAAGGGTTACGAAGCCACCGACACTATTACTCGCCCTTAAAATAGTCGAGCTAAAAAATAGTCCCCATATTGTAAAAACTATATTAGTCAAACTAAAAATAGTTCCCATATTACAAAAATTGGACTAAAGATTTGAAACCGCGCCCTCTGTGCTAAAATAAAGATATGAACTTATCCGAAGAACTAGCCTGGCGCGGTTTTGTCGCCGAAAACACAATTAAAAATCCAGCAGAAATTGATCAGCGTGAAAATAAAAAATTCTATTTCGGTGCCGATCCTTCTGCCGATTCTCTCACAATTGGTAATCTAGCCGCTCTCATGATGTGTGCCTGCTTTGTTCGTCACGGATATCAACCTTATCTCCTAGTCGGTGGCGCAACTGGACAAATTGGTGACCCCAAAGAAAATGGCGAACGCGATCTAAAGACTCTGGAAGAAATTGATCACAATAAAAACTGTATCAAGAAGCAGATGGAGTCTGTCATTAGCCCCGATGGCGCGGCCAACACTCTCGGTGACGGCGATCCTACCAATGATCACTACGAGCTTACTATGGTTGATAACCTAGATTGGTTTAAAGGCATAAACTTCTTGGATTTTCTTCGTTCTGTTGGTAAGAGCTTCTCTATGACCCAGCTACTCGACCGCAAATTTATCCAGAACCGTATTGGTGAGGGTGGCTCTGGTATCTCCTATGCTGAATTTTCTTACACGCTTATTCAAGGTTATGATTTTCTTCATCTCTATCGTACTCATGGTATCGATCTTCAGCTTTGTGGTGCCGATCAATTCGGTAACGCCTCTACTGGTGTTCATCTCATCAAGCGTCTCGAGGGTGGACGTGCTGACGTCTGGTCTACTCCACTTATTATCGACCCCGTTACTGGTCGCAAATTTGGCAAATCCGAAGGTAATGCCATTTGGTTAGCCAGCTCCGATAATGGCTCTGGTAATTTTACTTCTGTCTTTGATTTTTACCAATTCTGGCTCAATCAGGCTGACGAGGCCGTTGAATATCTCATTAAAATCTATTCTGTATTAGACAAGACGACTATCGATCAAATTCTCGCCGAGCACAAAGCTCATCCTGAGCAACGTATTGCACAAAAAGCTCTTGCCAAAAATGTCACCGAAGTTGTTCACGGCAAGAATTCCGCGAATGCTGCCATACTTCTTACGGAGCTCCTCTTCGGCGACCGTCGTCTAGAAACTCTCTCTGAGTCTGAAGTTGAATCTGTTTCTCTTCTTCTTCCGACCATCAAACTTGCAGAAAAATCAGGCTCAATCCTCCTTCTTGATGCACTCACGGAAACTGGACTTTGTTCTTCACGCTCTGAAGCTAAGCAGTTGATCTCTGGCAATGCAATCTCTGTTAATGGTCAAAAAGTCACTGACCTAAGCTATGAAATTAATACCCTATCCGTCTTAAAACGCGGTAAAAACAAATTTGCCTTCGTTAAGTAGTATATTGACTCGATAATATCTATCTACACCCTTAATATCTATCAACACTTTATAAAATATCTCGCAAGACTAATCTTGAAAAAACCGTGACTTCAGTTATACTGGAGATAAGAGAGCGAGGTAAAGGTTATCTATTCTTCTGTAGAGAGAACGACCGCAATTATGTTGCTGGTCAATTAATTAATTCTAAATAAAGGACAAACTATGGCCAAAGAACCAAAAGAAACCAAAGAAAATTCTGTACAAGACGGCAAATCCGAAGCCTTAAAACTAGCCATTGCACAGATTACAAAACAAGTCGGCGACGGCTCCATCATGAA
>CAUUKK010000002.1:0-15427 GCA_963545805.1 uncultured Candidatus Saccharibacteria bacterium | reverse complement strand
CACTCGTAACGGTGGCCGCACTATTACTATAGAAGAAGATATCCCGTACGCTGAAAAAACTATCAGTGATGCTTCACTTGCTACCGGTCAGACTAATCTTCGTCAGGTTGGGGAATTAGGTCGTAAGAATTCTGTATATCGTGTAAATTTTGTTAATGGTAAAGAAGTCTCTCGTGAATTAATCAGCTCTGAAACTATAAAAAACCCAGTCGATCGCGTTACTGCAGTTGGTATGAAAAAATCAGTTCCTCCCGAATGGGAAGCCTGTGCCTCCTACGCACGTGCCGCTGGTGTTTCCGAAGCGGATCTTCATGTTGCTCTCACCTTAATCTATCGTGAATCAGGCTGTCGATTTGATGCTACGAATGCTGGCAGCGGTGCTTATGGTATTCCGCAAGCGCTTCCAGGTTCCAAAATGGCAAGTGCTGGTGCAGACTGGCAAACCAACCCAGTCACTCAAATTCGCTGGATGATTGGCTATGTCACTGGGCGCTATGGTGGTTGGAGCCAGGCCTGGAGCTTCTGGCAATCACGCCACTGGTACTAGGAGAAACTGATGTTACAGAATAAAAAACACCTTGGACAAAACTGGCTCAAAAATCGTCCAGTTCTTGAAGAAATCGCTGAAAGTGCAGTTATAGATACTGCTGATCCGGAAACTCCTCAGCCCCTCTGTCTTGAAATTGGTCCAGGCCTCGGTACTCTCACTAGCTCTCTGCTTCGTCGCTTTCCTAAAGTTCTTGCTGTCGAATATGATGAAAAACTTGCCACCAATTTGCCAAACTCCTTTCCGGGCAAAAATCTCCAGGTTATTCATCAAGATTTTCTTCAATTTGATCTCAATCAAATCAAAGAGCCATATGTTGCGGTTGGTAACATTCCTTATTACATCACCAGTCCAATTATTCAGAAATTAATTTTCTCCTCCAGTCCACCAGAGAAAATTGTTTTACTTATGCAAAAAGAAGTCGCCGATCGCCTACTTTTTGATGTGGGGCGATATACTTATCTCACTCTTGCCGTCCTTAATTTTGCCGATGTCTATCCAGGAGTTTTTGTCGACCGCAGCCTCTTTACGCCACCACCCAAAGTTGATTCAGCTTCTGTTATTTTAGTTCCACGCCCAGCTCCAATTGTGAATTCGGAGGTTTTACGCTTTATTAAGCAGTGTTTTATGAATCCACGTAAAAAACTAATCACTTGCCTCCCATATATTACTCAAAAATCGCGCGAAGAAATTAAAGAGCGCTATCAAGCCCTTGGCCTAGAAGAGAATTATCGTCCTGCCGATCTCACTCTTTCTGATTGGCAAAAAGTTTACGATTTTGCTCAAAAAATCTAGCCCAAGTTGTTGAGATCGGCTAATTATGCTAAGATAAACATAAGCGTTTATCTAATATTTTATCTAATCAAAGGAACAAAATGGATCCAATCCCTCATCCTCAAACTCAAAATGATGATCATACACTAAGTAAGAATCCTCTACCAACCAATAACCAGCCCACAAATCCTTCTTCGGTAGTCAATAATACTACCGCCCCCTCTTCCATTTCTACCGCCCCCTCTTCCATTTCTGCTGCTCCAGCTTCGCCAGTTTCTGCGGCCTCCCCTTCTCCCACTCCAACTCCTACCGCTTCGCCAGAACTAGATAGTCTAATGACTGAACTAAGTAATTATCAACCTACTACGGATGATTTGCAGCCATCTACTGGGACAAGCACCTCTATGGAATCTGTCTCAAATACTTCACCTTCCTCACTTGAGCCAACTGACCCCACACTTTCTGTATCTTCTTTCTCTGCTGCCCCTAGCGCACCTAATTCAGGTCTTACCTCTGATCCAGGCCTTATGTTTGATCCAGTTCAAAGCCAGCAGGACGATTCAGCTCTAGACTCCACTCCATTTGCGGCTTCTGCTTCGACGCAGTCCAGCGCCGACATGATGGTTGGCGGCGAGCAAGCTTCTCAGACAGCACAAACCGAAGCTAAAGAAGATGATGATCAGGAGGATCAGGAAGAACAGCCTCTCGTGGCGGCCGCTCCAGCTCCCGGTTCTATTGGTAGTGCCATCTCCTATGCTGATTTTGAAAAGAAACAGGCTGAAGAAGCTGCCAAGCAGGCCAAGAATCAAAATAAACCAAAGATTAAATTGAATCGCACCACGATTTTGATTATTGCCGCTGCTGTTCTCCTTGTCATTGCTGGGATTGTCTTTGCGCTGATGTTTTTGAGTGAGCCACAGAAGAAACCTACCCAAGCTGCTGGCAAGAATCAGATTGAGAAGGCTTCGACAAAAATGCTGACCTGTGTTCGTCCATTAAGCACCAATGAATCCTCTGAAGTTGGTGCAGCTTATGGCAACTTTGAAAGGCAGTTTACCTTTGAAAACGATAACCTTAGTGGTATTTCTGAGCATTATATTTATCAATACAATAGTGAAAATGAGGCTGTTACTGCAAAGACCACTCTTGATGCCAGTATTAAATCTGATGATAATGTTAAGGTCACAACTGAAATTAATCTCAACCAATTAAAGAAAAAAACAGCTATTTCGGGAAATAATGTAGATAATTACCTTAAATCCTTATCTGAATTTAGCTCCATCACGAATCATGATCTAAACTCCCTCATGCTAGCCGAGAACCAAACCGGACTTTCTTGCTCCACAGTTGAGTAGTCTCTAAAAACAGCGAAATAAACTGGGAGGCCCTGAATGCGACCTCTCAGTTTTTCTATACGTTTTTTGTAGTATAATTAATAAGAAAATAATTTTAAAAAATATCAAAGGATCTCATGTCTCAAGAAATTTATATTACGACGGCAATCCCGTATGTTAACGGCGCTCCTCATGTTGGGCATGCTGAGGATTATCTACTTGCTGATATCTATGCTCGCTATCAAACCATGCAGGGTAAAAATGTGCGCTTTCAGGCTGGGACTGACGAACATGGTAATAAAATTGAAAAAAAGGCTGAGCAGCAGCAGATAGATATTAAGGAATACGTTGACCAAAACTCTGCCAAATTCCAGAACTTTCTTCAGAAGTTTGAGATAAAATATACTGATTTTATTCGCACTACCGACCCATCTCATATTGAGCGCGTGCAGAAAATTTGGCAACGTCTAGAAAAACATATTTATTCTTCCAGTTATGATGGCTGGTATTGTGAAGGCTGTGAGCGCTTTGTTACACAAAAAGAGTATGAAGATAATCAGGGTGCTTGCCCAGATCATCAAGCTCCTTATCAACATCTTACAGAATCTAATTATTACTTCCGAGTCTCTGATTTTAAAGATGAAATCAAAGCCGCTATCGAGAATGGCAAGATGCAAATCCTCCCAGACTTTCGTAAGAATGAAATTCTTAGGCTACTTGAGGATGCTCCTGACGTTTCGATCTCTCGTCCGGTCGCCCATCTCAAATGGGGCATTCCAGTTCCAGGCGACGAATCTCAAGTGATGTATGTTTGGATGGATGCATTGACAAATTACATCACGATCCTTGGTTATCCAGATCAAGACATTTCAAACTACTGGCCAGCCACTGTTCAGGTGGTAGGTAAAGATATTCTGCGTTTTCATGCCATTCTTTGGCCAGCTATCCTCCTAGGGCTAGGCCTGCCTCTACCACGTACCATTCTGTCTCATGGCTTTATTCAGGTGGATGGTCAAAAAATTAGTAAAAGCCTCGGCAATGGTATTGATCCGGTCGAAGTTTTGGAAAAACATGGCATCAATGCTTTTCGCTATTTCTTCTCTAAGCACATCGATACCTTTCTTGATGCAGATTTTACGTGGGAAAAGTTCGAGAACGCCTATCGCAACGAATTAGCCAATGACTACGGCAATCTTGTTCAGCGCCTCTCGGTACTTTGTCAGAAAAATTCCGTCGAAAAACTTGATTTTAGTTCGACTTTTGTCCCAGAATACACTGAACTAATGGAATGCTTCGAGTTTACTAATGCTATTAACAAGGCCTGGGGGATGATCCAAGACGTTAATCGTCATATCGAAGAGCAGAAGCCGTGGCAGCTCGCTAAAACCGCCCCTGAGCAGGCAAGAGTAAGTCTATCTGGGCTAGTTAAAGAGCTTTTAGTCGCTAATCATCATCTCAAACCTTTCCTCCCCGTCGCAGAAACGGTTGAGTCTATCTTCACCGGAAGTGGTCAGATTCTTCCTCCAGAAACTCCACTTTTCCCTAAAGATTAATTATCTATAGAATAAAAAAGTAAGATAATCAAAACTAATCGCTAAAGCGAACCAACAAAAAATAGCCCCATCGGGCTATTTTTTTATCTATCACAAATTATTTTTCGTGGCAGTGTCCATCTTTGCAATGGTGGTGTTTTTCACACTCATCCTCGCCTGCAAGGGTGGTTGCAATGTCGCCAACGAAGAAAGCTAGTATACCAGCTACGATTGGAGCTAGGATAAAGACTAGGACTTCAAGGCCGACTTTGCTAATCAAAGTACCAAAATTCTCAGCTGAAGTTGGGAAGATCTGATACATAATTGCAACTGCTGGGTTCAAGATAAAGTTGTTTGAAATCTTGAAGAAATTGCTTGAGATTACGATTGCAAATAGTACTGCAAGTACCATACCGCCACCAATGATTGCAGCGTAGGTGAAAGCACTACGACGAGACTTGTATTCTTGTGCACGATTGAAGAAGAATGCCAAAGTGAAGACACCCAAGAATTCAATCGCAAGTAATTGCCATAGGTTTGAAGCTTCAACTGCGGTTAGTGCAGGAAGATCAACCTTAGTTTCGCCAGCCATACGGAAGGCATTAACAATGACTAGACCGAGCCAAGCACCAACAACCTGAGCGACCATGTATAGTACGCCGCGAATTGCAGAGACACGACGGGTTGCCATCATACCTGCAGTGATTGCTGGGTTTAAGTGTGCTCCAGAAAGAGTGAAGACGGCTAGGGTTACACCAATTACGCCGAATAAAACATAAAGTGGCTGGTAGATGCCGAGAGTTAAGAGGAGCATTGTGATAAACATTGTTCCGATTAATTCGCCGATAAGCGCACCCCAGATCTTTGGTGTTTTGAAAATAGTTAGAATATTTTCTTCTGGATCACCTTTTTTAGCGAAGAAATTTGCAAAAATACATTTGCTCTTTTTGTTTTCTTTCATTTTTACTTCGGCTATCTCAGTGACGATTGTTTCCGGTTCGGTTACAGTCACAACTTCTTCAACGACAGTAACTTCTGGCTTTGTATTAGTATTTTTTGGCTTTTCCGTAGACTTTTTAGCCTTCTTGGACTTACTTGTTGCCATATACCTCCTTAAGTAATATTGAATGAATTATAACACATCTGTGGTAAAATACTTAAAGTTTAATTTTCTAAAATGAAAGGTATAGGATGGGAGTAATCGTACATAAAGAACAGGATAAAAATGCAGAGCTTAGTCGCCGTATTGCCGCAGACCTAAAGATAAAAGCGGAACAGACAGCCTTAAGTGCCGATCCTGATCTTGTTAATGACTCAGATTATATAAATGGATCAAAGACCACCAGTCGTTACGGTTGGATTTGGCTCATTCTTGTTGGCCTCGCTATTCTTTCTCTAATTCTTATTGTTGTAATTTAGAGCTTATAGGATCTGATCTGTGTAAACCTGGCTTAAAGTCTTAAAAACTATCTTTTCTCTTAAAAAACCTTTAAAACCAGAGTATAATAGAGTATAGATATGAAACTTACAGACCTAAAACAGGCCCTAAAAGATCTTGGCCTCGAATATAGTAAAATTAAAGACCTCCCAGCTGAAGAGCGCAAGGCTTTTGGGCAGGAAATTAATCGTCGCAAAAATGAAATCTTAGCTCAAATCCAGGCTGAGGAAGAAAAATTAGCAGCAGTCGATATCAAGCTCATTGATCTCACCTCTCCTATGGCGGAAAACTCTACTCCGAAGAAAAACAGGCGTGGTAGTAAACATCCTCTCATGGTTGAACTTGACAAAGTAATAGATATATACTCTAATATGGGATTTGAAGTCATGGAGTCCACTCAGCTTGACGATGAATTTCATATGTTTGAATCTCTAAATTTCCCTGAAGGTCATCCCGCCCGCGATGGTTATGATACCTTTCGTACTAAAGAAGGTTTTATCCCTCCAGCCCATACTTCTACCATGCAATATCGCGCGCTCACCTCTCGTCGAGACCAGCTTGAAACCGAAGGTCAGATTGCTGTAGTTATTCCAGGTCGTGTTTTTCGTAATGAAGATGTTGATGCAACTCATGAGCATACTTTTTACCAATGCGAAGGTGTTTTTGTCTCCAAAACTGCCACCATGGGGCAGATGCTCGGCGTTCTTAAAAATTTCTTCGAAACCTATTATGGCCAAACTTTAAATACTAAAACTCAGCCAGGCTACTTCCCATTCACTGAACCCTCCCTAGAGTTCCAGATTGAGAAACCAAAAGCCCTAGGTGGGAAAGGGGATGGTTGGCTCGAAATGATGGGTTGTGGTATGATTCACCCCAATGTCTTAAAAACCGCTGGCATTGATCCCACAATTTACAAGGGCTTTGCTTGGGGTGGTGGCATTGATCGTCTTGTCATTCTCAAGTACCAACTTGACGATATTCGTTTCTTCGAATCTGGTAAACTTAATTTCTTGGAGGAATTCTAATGCTTATTTCATTTAATGCCCTAAAACGTTATGTTAAAATTCCAGATTCTCTCTCTATCGAAGATCTGATGAAACTTATCGGCTCTCGCCTTGTTGAAGTGGAGGGAACTGAAAGTCTCGCTGAAAAATATCAGAATATCTACGTCGCTAAGGTTGTCAGCTGTACTGACATTCCGGACACACACCTTCATCTCTGTGAGGTAGATGCCGGACCCCTCAACCAAGAGTTTGGCAAATTAGAAAACGGCTTAATTCAGGTTGTCTGTGGTGCGCCAAATGTCCGTGCTGGCCTCTCTGTAGTTTGGCTCGCTCCTGGCGCCATCGTTCCAACCACTTTTGGCACCGAAGATTTTCAATTATCAGTCCGAAAGCTTCGTGGCTATGAAAGCTATGGCATGATTGCTGGCGCCGACGAGCTCGGATTTGGCACTGATCATAAATATATTGCTGAGCTTCCATCTGACCTGGCGCAGACCGGCACCCCTATTACTGAGGCTCTAGATCTCGACGACCTCATTATTGACATTGAAAATAAATCCCTCACTCATCGTCCAGACACCTTTGGCTTAATTGGTTTTGCTCGCGAAGTTGCCGGTATCCTAGGCCAGCCATTCAAAAATCCTGCAATCTTTGAAGATGACTTAGCTACACAATCAGAATTTATCCGTAGTAATTCTAATAACACTTCAGATATCAAGAGTCTAATTATTGAAATCCAGGATCAACTATTGTGTCCTCGCTATTCCTGTGTCATCGTCGATCAATCCCAGCTTAAGTTTGATCAAGATTCTACTGATTTTGAGCGCATCCTCACTCAAGACGGCGTTCTACTCTATAAATCTGGCATGCGACCTGTTTCGCCGATTGTTGATGCGACAAACCTCACCATGCTTGAAACTGGCCAGCCACTACATGCCTTTGACTATGATAAATTTATCGCCATCGGTGGTACCGATTCCCCAAAAATTATTGTACGTGCTGCCAGGGAAGGTGAAAAAATCACTTTAATTGATGATACTGAAATCGAACTTAATCCAAATGATATTGTGATTACCTCCAATGATATCCCAGTTGCACTAGCTGGCGCCATGGGTGGCAAAAATACAGAAATTGATGCAAACACCAAGCGTATTCTCATCGAGTCTGCCACTTTTAGCCTCTATAATCTACGTAAAACTCAAATGGCTCACGGTATTTTCTCTGAAGCTATTACACGTTTCACTAAAGGCCAACCAATTTTTGGTACAGTACCAGCACTAAAGTCCTGTCTAGAAAAACTCGGTATTAAAGATACTTCTAATCTCATTTTTGCCGACTGTCTTACTCAAAGCCCTGCTCAGCAAACCATTAAACTTGACCTCAATGACCTTAATCAAACACTGGGCTCCAATTTTACATTAGAGCAAGTTAGGAAAACGCTCTCTAATGTTGATTTCATGGTGGAAATCTTCCCAGATAATCAGTTCTTAAATGTTACTACCCCGCTATGGCGTACTGATATTCATATTAAAGAGGATCTCTACGAGGAGGTTGGCCGTCTCAATGGTTTTGATAATATTCCGCAAACCCTTCCACTTCGCTCTTTCAAAGGTAGCCCAAAAAATCAGCTTTTTACCCTCAAGAGTGAAATTCGCAACATTCTTTCAGATCAGCAGGGCGCCAATGAGCTCCTCACCTATAGCTTCGTTTCGCAAAATCTTCAGCAAAAAGTAGGCGAAGATATCGCTGATAGCTATGAGATTAGTAATTCTATCTCTCCAGAACTCCAATGTTTTAGACAGTCCATAACTCCAAGCCTACTCGAGAAGGTTTATGAAAATCAAAAGGCTGGATATAAAGATTTTATTCTCTATGAAATGAACCAAGTCGCCAAGCACTCCTTTGGCTTTCTTGCAGATCAAACCCCAAAGCTTGAATCGCATCTCTCAATCTGTCTTGAGGGTGATTTCTATCGAATCAAAGAGCTCTGTCTCGCCCTTGGCGCTCGTCTCGGTCTCGAATTTAAGTTTGTCGAATATCAGGAGCAGCAATATCCATATTTTGAGCCGCTTCATTCAGTCCGTATTCAGCTCGGACAAGAAATCATTGGCTGTCTTGGTGAGATTAAACATTCTGTACTTAAAAAACTGAAACTAAAAGAAGTTTCTGCTCTTGAGCTAAATCTTGAGCCATTACTTAATGCTCCTCGAATCTTGCGTGGCGCACAAAAGATTAGTCGCTTCCCATCCGTCTCGCGAGATCTTACTATTAAGACCCCAGACGCTGTCTCTTACGCTACACTTGAGCAGGAAATCACACGTGCTCTCGCTCAAGATTCTCTGATTCATACCTTGGAGCCAGTTTCCATCTATCGACCATCAGAAAATGACACTACCCGAAATTGTAGCTTCCATCTTAGCTTTGCCAGTACGGTAAAAACTATGAGTGCAGATGAAATCTCTGCTATAATGAAACAAATTGAACAAAATATTACAGCGCTCGGTGCTGAGATTATCTAATACAAATACCGAGAAAAACTAAAGGAGGTTTATGCAACAAAAAGAATTAAAGACCAGTTTAGGCCAGCGTATTGTAATTGGGGTGATTGCCGTTCTGCTCCTATCTTCTACTATCGCAATTTATGCTTTGATCGTACTTAATGGTGAAAAGAACAAGCAAGCTTCTTCCACCAAAAAAGAAGAACTTGCGGTGGTTACTAAAGAGCTCTCCGCTAAACAAGACGAGCTAAAATCTGCTTCCGAGAAAATGTCAAAGCAATATTTTGATACGCTTGCCTCTTTTCGTAATAAGATTAAGGCTTATAATGGTACCTCTGTAGAGGATGCCGGTCTCAAAACCTTTGACCTTAAAAATGGTACTGGTGCTGAAATCACCGATAAAACCACTTCATACTATGCTTATTATGTTGGCTGGTGTGCTAATGAATCTGTTTTTGATTCCTCCTTTGATGATGCCAAGAATCCAAAGAGTCTCAAAGAACCGCTTGCAGTCACCAATCCAAATAGTTTGATTGCCGGCTGGTCTGAAGGTATCAAGGGTATGCGTTTTGGTGGTGTTCGCGAGATTGATATCCCAAGTCCACTCGCCTATGGTAGTGAACGTGAAATTTGTGGCGGTAAAAACTCCCCACTCAAATTCCTCGTTCTTCCTATTGAGGTTTCCGATGACTATAAAAAGCTTTCCACTGAGTATAATCAAATCTACGTTAAGTATCGTAAACTTCAATCTGAAATCAATAGTATCGGCGCTTAAGTCTTTAAAAACTACGGCACTAAGTAGTCCTATACTACCCTCCTTATATTGACAAATAAGCAATAGTATTATATAATAAAACATATAACTGTTATATCCGCATAAAGCGGAAGAGTTTGTACGTTAAAAGGAGGGAAACGTATGAAGTTTGATTTAACATGTGGGCTAATACTATGGGTATTACCTATATTGCTTGGGTTACTTTCTGTGAAAGTAGTCGGTGTTAAGAAGGGAAGGTTAGAGACTAAATATCGTTTCGGCAGTATTGGTGCTCTAGTCATCCTTCTCGGGTCTTTTCTCATGATTCTTTTATTCGTCATTATGGGCGAAATGAGGGACTGGGATAGATTCCATCAGATGACTATCATGTCACATGGCGGTTTGGAGATTCTAAAATGGGTGATTGGGGTTTTCCTTTTTACCATTTTGCTTTTCGCAATTTATGCACTACTTTATGTAGTGAGTTGCGGAATATTTGGTGATCTCTTGGATCTTTTGTACCAAAAAAAGATATTAGGATTTAAGAGAAGGAAGGGTAAACTTTCCTTTGGACTCCGAAGACACAGATAATAAATAAGGGAGGGGTAGAATTTCATACCAATAAAAACGCAACCAGTTTTCTGGTTTGACTTTTATCCCTCCTGTTTCAAGCCCCACAGTCGTGGGGCTATTTTCTTTCTGAAATATCTCGCTATTCGCTACACTTTTTATACCATTCAGCTAGTTTTTCTAAAATCGTTAAATCAATTTCTCTGCCGTCAAAAGTTGTTTCGCCAGCCTCGCCTCGTTGCTTTAAGGCCGTGAGAGAGGCAAAGAATCTACTACTTTGTTTTTTGATTCTCGCTTTTCGATCTGCCTCCCATTTTAAGTATTCATCTTCTGTTAAACTCTGTGGGAAATTACGCCCCTTAAAATGCAAAAACAAATCCGGCAATCTATCGTCGGCGAAATTAGGCATAAAATCACCGAGTACTCCAGCATCCGCCCTTTGAATTTTTTGGCAAATCCTGCGATCCGCTTCAGGCAAGAATCCATCATATAAACTTGTTTCCACTTCATCGCTTTTCGGATAATCGGCTTTCTTTTCATAAACTCCACGCATTCTTTCGATAAAATCAGGATGCTTTAAAAGAATCTGCAAATTCCTTTCGACCATTTCTGGTGATAATTGAATTTTTTCCCAACCAGAAGTCCCCGCCCTATGTGGCGCAAATTCATCCGTTGAGTCTTCCTCTGACACTACATCAAGAACCGAGATTGGTGCCACCGCCGGGCATTTGTTTGGACAAAACTCTTTCACCGCCTCGTCAAAATCAAACCAGGTCATATATTCCTTACCTTGTCGGCTTACTTTTTTTTCTGGCTTAAAATTCTTTTCCTCTTCAAGCAGCTCCTCAAGGTTGTATCGCAGATTGAATACGATTAGATTCCCATTTTTACTTGGCGCAATTGGAAAAGCCACAGTGGTGTTTAAATAATCAGATTTATAGCGGCCCGAAGTATAAACAAAAGGTTGAGGGCTATTCAGATTGACTAGTTTCAAGACCTCTTTTTTGTTACGCATTTTTAATAGGTAATCAAAAATTTGCGGCTGCTTTTTTCGTAATAATTTGGCAAGCGCGATTAATGCCTCAACATCAGACAGGGCATCATGCGCCTTAAAATGATCAATTTTATTTAATTTTGTCAAAAGCTCTAACTTATTGGTTGGCTTCATCTTACCAGAGTCTTTGTCAACCATGACTGGCCAAGTTATGCCCTCCGGTCTCAGTGCTCGCACCATTCGTACGACATCTAATAGATCCCAGCGACTCCGGCCATCCTTCCACTGCCATTCGTATGGATCATAAAAATTTCGCCACCACAGATAACGCATATGCTCATCGTCAAAACGCACAGAATTATAGCCACAAGCAATAGTTTCTGGTGTAAAAATTTCATTCATCGCAATCCGGCAAAATTCCGCCTCAGTCATCCCGTTTTTGACTGTCTCTTGCGGTAAAATATGTGTCACCATAATCGCTTCTGGACTTGGTAATGTGTCATTATTTAACTTAATTAAAATATTCACCGGCTCACCAAGCGGCTCTAACTCAAGATTCGTTCGTTGCCCAGCAAACTGCATAATGCGATCTTCGCGTGGACTAATCCCAGATGTCTCGAGGTCGTAAAAGAAGAAACTCGGCTCATCCTTTTGGATATCCGAAGAATCAGGCCAAACAGATTTTTTCATCCCAGACTTATAATATGCTGCCTGGTCTGGGTCAAAACGTGAATTCATATAGCTATTATATCAATTTGAAATTTTTATGGACAAAATCAGAATAGCCCCCGCTGGCTTTTTGGGTCAAAATATGATAGAATATACCAACTTTGAGAAAGGGGAATTAATGAACGAAGAGAGTAATGGACTATTATCTAAAGGGGGAATAGAACTGCAGGGCGGATCGACCGAGAACTGTATTAAGGTTCGCGGTGCCAGACAACACAATTTAAAAAATATTGACCTCGATATTCCACGCGATAAGCTAGTTGTCATCACCGGACTTTCCGGCTCCGGTAAATCCAGTCTTGCTTTTGACACTATCTATGCCGAAGGTCAGCGTCGTTATGTTGAGTCTCTCTCCTCCTATGCCAGGATGTTTCTCGGTGTGATGGATAAACCAGATTTTGATACCATCACTGGTCTCTCTCCCGCCATCTCCATTGATCAAAAATCCACTTCAAGAAACCCTCGCTCCACCGTGGCTACCGTCACTGAGGTCTATGACTATCTTCGTCTGCTTTTTGCACGTGTCGGCGTCCCCCATTGTCCAATCTGTCATCGCGAGGTCTCTCGTCGTTCGGTCGAAGACATCGTTAATGAAGTTATGAAATTGCCTCTCGGCTCCAAATTAATGCTTCTTGCTCCCCTTGTTCAGCAGAAAAAAGGCGAATTTCAGCACATTTCCGAGCAATACCTCCAGAAGGGTTTCTCACGCGTTCGCGTTGATGGTATTGTTTATGCTCTTGATGAGTTTCCTGAGCTTGAAAAACAAGAGCGTCATGATATTGAGTTGGTAGTAGATCGCTTTATTTTAAACGCTGAACTTTATTCTCGTATTTCAAGCTCCATCGAGCAGGCGCTCGAGCTTGGTCAGGGCATTATTCAGTTACTTAAAATCAACGATAATAGTTCCACTATTGAAGGGAAAACCTTGGGCACTCAAAACACAGAAGTACTCACCTATTCACAGCGTTATGCTTGTCCAGTTCACCCAGATGAGCTGATTCCTGAACTTGAGCCAAGGCTCTTCTCCTTCAATGCGCCTCAAGGTGCCTGTCCAACCTGTACGGGCCTTGGCACTCGCATGGAAATTGACCCTAATCTAGTCTTCAATAATAATCTCACTATTGCCGAAGGCGGTATTCGTCCGTTTAATCGTGTTCAGAGTGATTCGTGGTGGCTGAAGCGACTAACAGCCGTTGCGAATCGTCATGGTTTTTCAGTTCATACCCCGATTGGCGAACTTACTGATGACGAAAGGCATCTGATTCTCTATGGTACCGGCGAGGAGAAATATCAAATCAAGATCTCTGGCTCTGGCAAATGGCAAGAAGGTGCAACCTACGAATCAGTTTATGAAGGTGTGATCCCGACTCTTGAACGTCGTCATCGTGAAACTGACTCCGATTTTATGCGTAAAGATATTGAACGTTTTATGCGCGTACGTGAATGTCAGACCTGTCATGGCGCCAGGTTGAAGCCAGTAGTGCTTGCGATTACCATTCATGGCCTCAATATTGTCGATATGTGTAACCTAGATGTCGATTCGACCATTGATGTTCTTTCACAGGATTTAGGTTTTTCTGAAGCTGAAGAATTGATCGCTAAGCCAATTCTGAAAGTGATTAAAGAGCGTGTCAAATTCATGCAGGACGTGGGGCTTGGTTATCTTGAGCTCGGCCGTTCTGCTAATACTCTTTCTGGTGGTGAGGCACAACGTATTCGTCTGGCCACCCAAATTGGTTCCGGTCTGCAGGGTGTTTTGTATGTTCTCGATGAGCCATCCATTGGTCTTCACCAGCGTGATAATGATAAACTAATCGCCACTTTGAAGCATCTACGTGACCTCAAGAATACCGTTCTTGTGGTTGAACATGACGAAGATACAATGTTGAATTCAGACTATTTGATCGATATTGGTCCTGGCGCTGGTTCTCGAGGTGGTCATGTGGTGGCCGCAGGTACCCCTGCCGAAATTATGCAAAATGAACAGTCTCTTACTGGTCTATATCTGAGTGGTAAAAATAAAATCAGTATTCCAAAGAAGCGCCGTCAGCCAAAATCTGGCAAGGAATTAGTTATCGTTGGCGCCAGGGAAAATAATCTCAAAAATATCGATGTTCATTTTCCACTTGGTGTTATGACCGTTGTTTCCGGTGTTTCCGGTTCCGGTAAATCCACTCTGGTTAACGAAATTCTTGCTAATGAACTTCTTGCTAGACTCCATCGTGCCCAAACCGTGCCAGGCGAACATGTTCGCATTGATGGTATTGAAAATCTCGATAAATGTATTGTGATTGATCAGAGTCCTATTGGTCGCACTCCTCGCTCCAATCCTGCTACCTACACTGGCGTCTTCACCGCCATCCGTGAACTCTTCGCCGCCCAACCCGAGGCTGAAGTCCGAGGTTATAAAGCTGGTCGCTTTAGTTTTAATGTTAAGGGTGGTCGTTGTGAAACCTGCCAAGGCGATGGTGTTAATAAAATTGAAATGCATTTCTTGCCAGACGTTTACGTTACTTGCCCAACCTGTCATGGTAAACGTTATAATCGCGAGGCTCTCGAGGTCAAATATAAAGGTAAAGATATTTCCGATGTCCTCAATATGACGATTGATGAGGCTGTTGAATTCTTTGAAAATATTCCAGCTATTGTTAATAAGCTAAAAACTATTCAAGAAGTTGGTCTTGGCTATATTCGCCTTGGCCAGTCCGCAACTACCTTCTCTGGTGGTGAAGCGCAGCGCATTAAAATCGCCACTGAGCTCTCTCGTCGTAGCACCGGTAAAACTCTCTATATTTTAGATGAGCCAACTACAGGTCTTCACACTGACGACGTTAAGCGACTTTTGCAGATTCTCAATCGCTTAGTAGATGGCGGTAATACTATGGTGATTATTGAACATAATTTGCATGTTATTAAATCGGCTGACTGGGTGATTGATATGGGTCCAGAAGGTGGCCAGCATGGCGGCTTGGTTATTGCCGAAGGTACTCCTGAGCAGTTATCAAAGCGTGATGATACTCCAACTGGCAAATTCCTGCGCGAGGCCCTCAAAAACTAGGTTAAAAATATCTACAAAAAACCGACGATAAAACTATTGCGGTTTTTTATTTAGCGCCAGACAGTTTAGTTTAAGTTGTTTAATTAATTCTGTTTGTGCGTCATCGATCTTTTGGGTTTCACCCTGCCAGATTTTTAATGCTGGATCCTGGATTGCGCGACCAAATGAGAAAGATAATCTATATCTATCTTGATT
>CAUUKK010000001.1:0-15551 GCA_963545805.1 uncultured Candidatus Saccharibacteria bacterium | reverse complement strand
TATAGTTACGTTTATGCCAACTAAGACCGTATCGTCATTGGGAGATTCAATATAGTAAACTGGCTTTGGCAATTTTTCCATAGAATCAACCTTTTCTATATTATTATCTTTACCATTAATATTCTCATTCTCTGAATGCTTCATGATACTTTCAAATGATCTCATCTTTTTCTCCTATATTAGGTTAATATTATACCTTACATCCAATCATCGACCGATCTCGATGGCAATTCTGGTGGCTGTGCTGGGGTTGAAAAACTTTCATCCCAGTTTTCCCAATCACCTGGCCAATCTGGCCATGGCTCTGAGGATGGCGTCTCTGGTGTTGTCTCTGACTGTGAAGCTAAGGCTTCTTCGTAGAGTATACCGTAATCTATACCCAGTGTGCTTTGTAGGTATGAAAATAGTTCTATATCTGGATAGTCATCAAGTGCTTCGCCCAATGCTAGTGCTTTAAGTTCGTATAAATTCATTTCTTTTTTAATATATTCGGCTACATCATTCGCTAATTGTATTTTTCCACCATGCGCCACCACCGATTTGATCATAGACTTGAACGAGGTGTTAAAATCATCTCCTGCGCTTGCGAGGTCAATTATTTCGTCAATCGATGTATAAGGTTCCTCTCCGCTAATCAAAGCTTGCATTTTCGTCTGCTTTTCAGCTTGTTCCAGTTTCTGTTTTTCCGCATATTCTTCTAGCGACCGATTGGACACATTCAAATTACTCGTAGGATCTGGAGTGGACCCTTGAGGTGGAGCTTTGCGTAATATGACGACTTCTTCTATGGGTTTACCGTTTATTTCTTCTAGGCCCATAGATCGTAATTCTGCAATTATTCCATCACGTGAATCGGAACCTACTTCTATGGATTCAACAAACCCAGCACCAATACCAGTTCTAAACATCTGTTCATTGCTGCATGAATAATAACTGTTAGGATTCGTAATCTCATCAAAGACAGTATCCGGAGAGAGTCGATCAACAAAATATTCATCATCTGTTGAGCCATATGTGTCATAACTATAGGAATACCAATCTGTGCGATCGAAAACTTCGGGCTTAAATACTACCACTGCACCGTTCATTTCTCTTCTTCTAGCTTCATTGGCAATTCTCGTAAAAACGCTGTCTGCTCCACCAGTATCCATATCGGTAGTGGACGACATACCGTTTTTCATAACACCTCTAGAATATCGTTCGGTCGTGCACATCAAACCCTGCGTTAATATTCGGTAGATTGATTTAGCGCTTCCAGTCCATAAGTGATGGATTGCGCGTATATCTTCGCCATATCTTCCAAGATATTCCACATGTTTGCCTCTCTCTACAAGTGTTGTATAACCAGGAAAAACCTCCTCGCGATCCAGCTTTTCTGCTTGTTCTATTTGTTCAGGCGTTAAATCGCCAGTAATTGCATGCTGCCATTTATAGCGAGCCATCTTATATTCTCTTTCTGCTTCTTCAGGGACTTCGCCAAGTGCATCTGGAATACCTAAGTCTTTTTCTAAAATTTCTCCCAGGATTTGCTCCGTTGCTTCGGGATCCGTTCCGGATGGAACTTCAACCTTAACTAAGCCCATAGCCGTTCGGACAAGACGACTACTATTGTAAGCAATGGAAATAGACCAGTTGTCGCCGTTTCTATACGATGGATCTGCAATGAATACTTTTATTCCACTTTTTTCAAAAACAGACGCATCGCATAACTCATATGAATCATCAGAAGACGCACCTTCGTAAGTAATTTTTCCTCGTCGTAAAACTGCTCCACTTGGCGTGGTAATTTCAGCTTGCGCATCCTCTCCTTCGCCTTCCGGTTTTGTCGTCAATGCAGCCATTACTTCGGTTGGAGCCCGCAGTTTAAATCTAAATTCTATCGTACCGCGATCTCTTTTGTTTATTACATCGATTTTTTGCCCTTCGATATGATCATGATCGCATACAATTTCGGTTCGGGGACGAACTACTGTTTCCCCAGTACGCTCCATCTCTTGACCACTAAGCATTCTGATTGTTTCACTTATGCTTCTTCTCGGTCTACGCTCTCTAGATTCTGGATTTGATGGCTTCTCTGATTCTCCATAAGTCTTAGCTAAATATTCACGACGTCCCAGTAATCCAGTCAATATCCTATCACGATCTTCGCCTTCTAGACCAGACTCATCTACGATAGCTCTTATATCTTCAGGGCTCAACTTACTAACTAGTTCACGCGCTTGCTTACCAATTTCGTCTTCTGTTATGCCTGCAAAAACTTCACCAGTAGGGCGTCCTGGTACACGCATTGACTGTAGCTCTGGAATAGAATCTGGCGAATAGGCCTTGTCTCCACCTTGTGCCCGGAAAATCAAAGAACCACCATTATCTATACGGTAAAAACCATCCTCTCCTTGAACTATATTGTCGTAGACGAGACCGACAACATCCCAGTTGGCTAGAAACGCGTCGGCAACAAAACCTTTTTGGACATCCTCACTTCCACCTGGAGCCTCTCCACTAGCCGGCGTAGCCTCTGGCACAGCTGGCGAAGCAATAGCTTCACGACCGTCCAATTGGATAATTTCTGAACGTACCGCTTTGATCCCGAGTTTCGCATAAACAGCATTAGCTACGAACTCGGCTTGTCCTTGACTAGGATTTTCATAAAACTTAACATAGAATCTCTCGCCATTCGGTTTCTCGTACCACCCACCCTCATTAGATCCTAGCTGACCACTTACTTTTGTTAAATCCCACTTTTTGTCACGTTCAATAATACGTGTAGCAAGTCCAGCAACGCTTTCGCCATTAGGTAGCATTACACCTTCTTCATGTAAAGTCTCTATAGATGTCATCAAATCAGGTTGAGCATCGCTTTGGTTAAGTTCCAAAATAGGATTTTCTCCAGCAGACTGTTCCATGCCGGCTTCTTCCATAGCACCTTGCACCACTACGGACGAAACGGCTTCTTCAATTTTAGCAACTTCTACTTCAGTGCGAATACCATCTTTGTCGGCGGCGGTAATTGTCTCTTTCGCAACATAGACAAGTGCATGATCTGTCATTTTTACTAGTTTTTCGCCACTTTGTATTCCGAACTTACTTTTAATAAAATCTTTGACACCTTGGATTTTTCCAAGTAGTTTCTCCATCTTACTGACAGGTTTTTCATGAATTTCTGGGCCAGCCAGCGTGTCGGTCACTTCTTGGCCTACCGTGGAGACAGAAGCTTTACCTCCTTGAAACTCAACACCTTTCATAGCCTCCTGCCACTCTGTATAGCTATCATTTGGCTGGCTATCGTTTTCATTTTCGTAATTTGATGGATATGAATTATGGTTCATTTTTTTAGTTTTCCTGCGCCTAATAAAAATGCGACTATTTACTTAGTCGCTAAACCATAGTTATCCCTTATAGAGAATTATCAGCGTAAATAACCGCAGTTTACTCTCTACAAGTAGAAATCAACTGGATAATTATGATTTACCATTTCCATTTTACCATTTTTCGCACGAAAAATAAGTTTTTCATCTAAATTAGCCCCTCAAGTACAACAATAACCAACGAAAAGAGACATCAACTATTCTTAGTCCTGTTAAAATTAAATAACGAATTCAATAAAATAATAGACCAGGAAAGAGACTCGAGTGGAAGACTCCACTCGATGTCTATAGGTCTCGAAGTGTTGCACTTGAGGGGCTTAGAGTAGCGTAGCGTAATAACCACACCGTATAAGTGTACTATTTACATACTAGCCCCAACACGTTCTCTTAGGCTATTTATTTTAAACCGCAAAACATCATCACAATTTGGATTTCTTAGAATTGCCGTCTGAATCTCTCTTTCATCACCAGCCAAATCATATATTCTGCCAAGGAGTCTAGTTGAAGCACTTGGATTATTGGCTATCACCATTAAAGTGAATTTGTCGTCATTTCCAATATCTTCAATTGTCTGCTCCAAAATTGCTGGAGAAATAGCCTTATTACATAAAGCCAGCGTTCTGATATTAAAATCTTCATCTCTGGCTAATAGATTCAAATTATACGATTCAATAGCCGCAACTGCCATTTTTCTTTTTGTCTCTTTACTACTAGACATTATATTTGAATCATACGAATCTAGCTCATTCTCTACCGAATCTATAGTCTCATTCAATTCATCCAGTATATGTCGTGGAGAAAGTTGAGTCTCAATATCATCTAAGTATTGTCCAAATTCATCGTAATCAAAGACCTCGCCTGTTTTCTCCTCTCCCCATTGCGTCCCCAAAACTAGTTTTTCATTAACTACTTCCATAATACTCCCTTCTTAATCAAAATGTTTCCTCTATTTGATCTTCAATTTTACGGATCAGTGTATCCGACAGTTTACTAACATCTTCAACCCCAACTGAATTCTTACCCCACGTCCTTGAAATAGAGTCAGCGGCACCAGCTAATCCTACCCCAGTTATAACCATGTCACGTTTAAATTTACTTATTACCGATTGAATCGAACCAGACCCAGATTCACCATCAGTCATAAAATATACAAAGTTATATGGTCGATTGAAGCTATCCGCGTAATCCGCTACACTAGTACACGCAGCGTTCAATGTAACAACGTCTGGCGTACTTTGATCGGCGCCAAGTTGCACTAATCTTGATAGTTGATCGCCATACAGTTCTTGATCAAATGTTTTTAAGAAGGTATATTCATTTGGGCCGCCAAACGTGACTATTTCTAGTGGTATATTTAGTCTACTAGCTACTTCTGTCAGAGCAACGGCTGTCTTCTTTTCTTCTTCAATAATGTCGCCACTACAAGATCCAGAATTATCGATTATTACACTCCAGACGAACTGAGGTTTCTTCGGGATCGATCTACGTTCGAAAACTTCTGGTTCTATGGCAGTTGCACCAAGGGCTGTACGACCTAGTATTCTACTAGTCCACCCACGCTGTAAACGATTACCTCTGCGTTGATTTTTTTCGTATACGTATTCGGTGTCCATTTTAAATTTTTCGGTAAAATAAGTCACCAAATCGTCTGTGAAAGCCCTTGTATCCTCACGATAATTTATGTATCTACCCAAAGCCTCACCAGATAATCCTGACTGCTCACGATAAATTGACTCCAATTGTCTTTGTTGTTGCTCTTTTATAGCCTCAAGATTATCTATTGACTCAACCGTGTCTGGCTCTATATCTTGATCATCTATCTCGTATTCTCTAAAGCCACCTTGCTCGGATTTCGCATCAGAAAATGAGCTCTCTAGCTTCTCCTGGGTTTCTTGTAGCTGACTAAATAGTTCTGCCAAGTCTACACGCTCAGAATGATTACCTGACATTGCATCGTTGGATGAGGATTCCGTAATGGCCTTGGATAAAGCATCCATCAATGCCTGATCAATCTCACTACTTTGTTCGCTCATCAAGGACTCTAAATCGCTAAGCATATCAGATAACTGCTTTTGCATATCACCCAAATTACCCATCTCTGCGCTATTCATTTCGTCAAAGCTTTCAGTTTCATCCATCTGCTCCATGTCGCTACCAAACATTTGACCCATTTCGCTGCCGCTATCAGATCCATTTTGATCACCTTGTTGCGCCCCCTCGCCGGTTTCGTTATTTTGGCTTTGACCGTCAGCGTCGTTATTGGATTCTCCATTGCTATCCATATCTGATTCCAGTGATTCATCCTGGCCGTCTAGGTCATTTTCCGCTTCTTGTTGTTCATTGAATTTAGAACCAAGACCAATAACATCATATAGGTAATAGTATTTCCTATAATCGTGCTGCCCAAATTCGTTTAGACGATTGAGGTAGATACCTATTCTTGGCGCGGAGTCAACAGATCTCCAAATAGCCGGCATTCCATTTCGATACAGATGCCCCCACTCTATGACACCATCTGGAACCGTTTGAGCCCTTGCGCCATTACCACCTCTATACCAAAATCTACCTAACACGTCTGGCAAATTAAAATTAAGCACCATACCACTAGACTCAAAATCCCCATAACCTAGCTCTGGACAAGTATTTTCAATAAAATTTTCCCCAGCTTCCTTGCCATAAATAGTAAAACTTGGCGTATCGTGTCCATGAAGAATCATTTTTTTTATCATTTCGTCCGTAAAGTTCGGGTTACGATTTTGATATTCTTCCATGATAAAACGCATAGTGCGAACATAAGTGACTGTAGTAGATTTACAGAATTCGCGAAGATTCTCAAGTAATTTCAGTTCTTTTTCATCTAAACTCGACTCATCTATTCCCACTTCATTAATTTTAAACTGCAATTCTTCTAAGTCGTCACCGGAAGCTTTTTCAGGATTCTTCAAATCATCAAGAAGCGATTGAAGCCTTTCAAGCTGTTCCTGAATCTCTTCACTTTGGTCTATACGATCTTCATTGTCTTGATTTTCCTCACTCTGACTATCAGAATCTAGGCTGGATAACTGATCAGATAGTTCATCCACCTTTCTCCCGATCTCACCCAAAAGAGAATCACTTACAGAAGCTCGTTCATTTTGCTCCTCCGGAGATAATACTTGATTTTTTTCAATAATGTCTAATACTCTTTGATTATCAAAAGCACGCACCGTTTGTTCATTACGGTTGATCCGTTCAATATTATTGTTCTGATTAAGATTAACTTTCGATTGATCTTCAGTCTCAGCTTCACTCGTCACATTCGAATCTGATACAAGCTTAGCAAATTCTGGCCATAAATAATCTCTCACTAGCTGCACCCTAATCTTCCCAGAAGACGTTCTGACAGCCTGTTCAATGACGGAGCTAGTTTTATTAGAAAATGCGGCCCTTACGTCATCAGAAAGATTACCATCGGCAATATCAAGCGTCGTAGAATCCACTAGTCCAGCGATATTTAAGGATTTTAATAAGGTCATGTCTACGGCTTGCTTATATTCAAGATCTGAACCTATGTTTTCAGCGATACTTTTTACTGGGATAATTTTTTCATATAGTGGTCTGAAAGCAGCTGCAGGATCGTCCGAGATTGAGTTCCTCATCTCTAAATAGTTTACAGATGCCTCCTGCACAGCTTCAACTAATGGCGAGATTAGTTTATAATTTTGGTTATTCTTCTTACACCATATCGCAAGATCTGCTTTTTCGCCGTCGATCGAATGGTTAAGATTTCCAACTTCATGACGAAGTTGTGCATTTGTTACTGCACGTTCTTCTGACAGGATACTCTCTGGATAAATTACTATATTTGGTATATCTTTTCGAGGATTATTTTTGCTTACGCCTACCCCCCAGCTATCCCCCATTATGCCGCGTATTGAAACCTTTCCTCCGAGACCACTCTGTTGAATCTTTTCCGATAGGCCATAGGCTAGAAAAGGTATCTGCTCATTGATTTCCCTTATTAAGTCGGCTCTTTTTCGATCCTGCTCAGGTGAAGATATCGAAGACTCAACGGTGTTTTCACCTTCCAGAGTATCAAAACTAAACGGATCGTTTCCACCCACTCGTTCATTGCCACTTTTTGGCAATCCCTCATGCATAAATTAGCGAACCCCCTCTGCCAAGATTGCTTCAATGGCATTCTTGTCTTGTTGACCTTTGCGATAGGTTTCGGTATGTGGTAGATAAGTCATCGCGATAGCATACTGCGCAGCGTTCCATGGTGCTTTCCAGCCCGGCAGCCGTGAAAGATCTTGCTGCCAGAGATGGTTCTCGGAATAATATCTTGTCGCTTCACTCATTCCACGTAAGGATATATCACGTTCCATTCGAGCATCGCCAGTACGGGTTTTGTATGCTTCGACAGTTTGTCTTGTACGATTTGCAATTAGAACCATATTTTTGAGGTCGCGTACAATTTTCACAACTTCTGGCGAAACATCGGCTTGACCGCGACTATTCACGACGCGATCCCAAATCTGTACGAATTGTGCATCAGAGTAGCCTTGCAGCGGCGAGATGTTATTCTTAAGGATTAATGCTTCATCATACGTAAAGGTTTCTTCACCAGTATTACGATTACGTTCTTTAAGCGGCGGATAACCCATCGTCATAATATTAGAACGGTCGTCGATAGTTTCCGGCAAATCCTCAACCCCATTATAGTCTGCTGGATTCATTAGTCCTACAAACATTACACCCGGAGCCGCATGTATTACTTGATCATTTAAAAAGACTGCCCGGTCTCCATCAAATAGGGAATTAAAGAATTTTGCCACATTTGGTCGCAATAGATTTATCTCATCTAGCTCAAGAATAGAGTTCTGAGTTGATATGGCAGTTAAAATACGCGTCGGTACCTTAACTACTTCACCATCAGACAATTCAACGTCATATGTCAAATCCCGCTCTTCTTTGTCTGGTGAGCAGGCATACCTGAACAAAGGTCTTTCAGAAATTGAGGCATAATGATCTACCAGTTTATTTTTACCAGTACCTCTAGGACCTACCACCACCGTCATGCCTTTGGCCGAGAGTTTTTCCCATGCTGGTGCCTGTTCATTGCGAACTAATTCGTCCATATAGGCATTGTTACCTACGCCCATTTGGCGATTTAAGAGTTGCGCAAACTCGGCAAATTTCTTTCTAATAAACGGTGTCATCTTATAGTTGTGATCGATTGGCGGTATGAATTCCGTCTGGCCAGGATCGACTTCTCTTAAATATTGAAGTGTAGATATTATATCTGCCACTCTCTCGGAAAAATCCTCTACATCCTCAAGTTTCTCAGACTCTTTTTCGGTAATTCGGGAAGCAATTCCTTCTGGGGTAGTAAATGAATCTATCATATCAGCTAATACAGTGGCACGTTGATCATAATCTGGACTATCCGGATTAAGTCCTCGATACTCAGATGTAGTATTTGCTAATTGTTCATAAATTGAATTAAATGTCTTCAGTTCATGTCGCCCAGAGAGAAGAGTATCAATTGACTCAAGTCTTTCATTTTTGGCGCCTTCTATAAAGTTCATTTTTTCGCCAGGTTTTGCAACAGTAGTTAGACCGTTCTCATCTTTGACAAATTTAACCTCTGAAAATTTCTTTCCGCCAGACATCATCATCCTACTAGGCACTGCCTCCCATTCTTTCGTAGCATGTGATACTTTTGGCATAATCGGTATATAAGTCCCGTCGACCTCAAAAAATTTTGCTCTTGGTTGTTCCTTTATTATCTCTGAGTTGCCAAAGTTTGATTCATTGGTTATATCTATGTTCGAATTACCTAAATCCGATTCATCAACCCTGTCTGTATTTGAATTAACCCTTGATACAACTCTTTCCTGCAAAATACCAGTAGAAGACTGTTGTTCTCTTTTGTCGATCATCGATATATTTCTTAACGTGTCCCAATTCGTTTCCGCAGGCATAGTAGATACACTTAGGGTTTCCTGCATGACGCTCATATTAGATAAAGCGTCTTCAAGTCGTTTTTCAACATCTTGCTTTGATTCGCCAGCTTTACTCACCCAATCAGAAGGAAAAGCGCGCAGCCTTGTTAGCAAATTATTGGTTCGAGTCATCCTGTTCTGAATTTCTGCCGTTGTTGGTTCTTGCTTCTCTGTCTCCACCTTAGATCGTTCAGGACTATTATTCATGACTGCCTCCGTTTTCTACCTCATATTTTATTCTTTTCAACAACCCTTCAACCTCCACTGGTTCAGAAGGATAATAGATCGTTAATTCCGTTCCATTCATAACCACTCTTAGATGCCCATCATAACCAGGGACACCGAATAAGAACCTCCCTAAGCAATTAATTTTTATCTCATTTCCGACAGCATCTTTTCCTATTTGCCAACATTCTATTGGTAAATTATATTCCTCTAGCTTTCTTGCAATCTCATGCAGCCAAACTGAAGCAGTAGCACCGAGGCTCTTCTTCGTATGTATTGCTATTGTTTTATCTAATTTCGGGGAAACATTATCAATAATTATCATCATTTAGTCCTTTCCTTAATTAATAAATCCGAAGCTAAGAATGGATATAATTTAATTTCGTCTACACTAAAACCAGCTTCAGTGGCACGTAGAAAAACATCAACATCTAAATTGTTTGATGCCAAATATAATACGTTTTCCATAGTATTAAATTCCGCATATTTATCTTCTTTGTTTAATAGATATTTAATCCTGGAAGCACGTACAACATCTGCACCTTCCGCTGCAATCTTATGCAACACATCATCATCAAAATGCTCGATAGCTTCTCTAATCCTCCATGCCTCAAAACTACCTCTCATGGAATTCTTTAATAGTTTGACTTTGTCGTCAAAATTTAGATTATTTTTTTCATACGTTCTCACAATATCGTTTTTATCACGATCAGAATTTATGAATACCTCTTTATAATCATTAGCTAAAATTCCGTATTTATATAGATCAGCTATTTGAATCTCTGTATATTGCTTACCATTGTCAATAGTACGTAAAGTACGAATGGAAGATTCTTCTTTGTCTAGTTCTCCTCGCTTATTTAAAATAGCACTAACCCTGTCAGATAGCTCAAGGGTTTTATCAAAATCGCCATCAACAATACTACTAAATTTTCTAGATATCATATTAAATGTATCTAGATTAACCCCCCTCGCTAGTAAGATATCAGCTTTCTTTAATCCCAAAGATGTAATAGCATTACAATAATCCAAAATAAACTTCTCATGTCCACCTTCATCAGAAAGCCGACATAGCTTAGTCGCTCGATCTAATATATCAGAAAAATCAGTAATCCCCTCAGTGGATAAAATTGACCTAGTTTTGTTCAAAACCCTCAAATCCACGTTTGCATCCATGGCGCTTATCGCTTCCTCTAATGAAAAATTTTTAAGAGTAGAAGAAAATACACTCTCCACTGTTTTAAAGTAGTAAGAATTTATTATTCTCTTACTTGCGAGATTAATCAACTGATCAGTATCTAAATTATATCCAAATTGATTAGCAACGCGACTTATTTTTGGTACAAGGGAAAGATTTAGCTCATTATCAAGAAATCGCTTCACATCAGTCATCGGAAACATTGCAAGTGACTCCTCTATCCACCTAGTATCTTGCTTAGACATAGCTTCCAGTTCCGAATAGCTTAACTTTTCACCACTTTTAGACAACCTTCCAGCCAAACGTACCATATTTCGAATTGCATATACATCAAGATTATCGTCATTGCCATACATTCTCCACATGAGATTGTCAACCTGCTCTGAGTCGTTCAATACTTTCTGGAATATATCACCAATAGCAAGCACATAGATATCATCAGCGGATACCCCTTCGACCATTCTCTTATGCGATCGTTTAATTACCCCTAAAGGAGCATCGTTAATCCAATCAAGACACACACTATACCTAGAAGGTTTGACCCGTACATACTCCTCCGAGTCATTATCCCATTTTTGTTGATCAACTTCCAGCTGAAAATGAAGATCAATCGCTTTTTCTGCTAACGATTTCCGTTTTTCAATTCTTCGTGAAAGTAGTTCTTGTCTCTTTTCAATATCAGAGAATAATCCATCTAACGTTCTATTCTCGAAATATTCAATTTGACTCGAAGCATCAATAGTGACTTTTCGAACCTCTTCTTTCCGTCGCTTCGCAAAAACGTCTTTACGTTCTTCGCTCCGAGTTTTATCGATTAGCTTATTATATTTATGATTAATCCTTGCGACTTCTTTTTCTCGCCATTCCTCTTGTTTCTTTATCTCAAACGCATTCTCTTTTACCAAAAATGCCTCTTTATCGTCTTTAGACAGTTCTAATATATGCTCCACTCGACCTTTTAACCGCGCATTTTCAGATTCAAACGACTTACGCTTCTGCGAATAACCAGATTTACCGATAAAGCGTTCTATATTCTTTAAATTAGAATAACTGATTTTTTGCCGCATTCCTCGAAGCTGTCTTTGAGCTCCTTCTCCTAACTGCGCCCATGCTACAGATTCGTGGAATCTTGATACATAAGGAGACTCTGGCCCTCTACCAGGATCATTATATCCCAACGAATCAGCGAAAATTTTAGCAACCTTGCGAACAGTCAAATGCTCCAATTCTTCCTCATTCAATTCCGAATTTCTTTTAGCAATTTTGTCAGCTATATCCCCATACTCATCGATAATCGTCTCCCAAGAACCTATGCGTGTATTAGTAATACCAGACCAGTATCCGTTGATCTCAGGAAAATCTGGTGTTTTTCTCAAGTCATAATCCTTTTTTATATTCATAGCAATTTTATATGCACCGTACTCTGGAGTGCCAATCATTGCCGATTTTAATGACGCCCGGTTTAGTCCGAGTGATATATCTTTTACATTGGCCTCAGCAGGATCAAGCAGTCGTTGAACCTTAACATACTTTCCTGCCAAACTATTCCATTTATCATCCCAAACCCTTGCTGTTCCATTAATAAAATCTTGTTGGAACTGCATCCGTTGTAAAAAATTATCATAATTTGGATATTCTAACTCATTATAAAACAGCCTGACTTTATCAGCCAAAGACGATTCTAGAATAAACCTTAATTTTTCTTTTTTATCATCAATCTGCCTATATTCTTCTAATAGATTTGGATTACCATTCGTATTTTCGCCCAAGAAAGTAAATAATCCATTAAATTTTTTAAACACTTTTTCAGGCGAGATAATCTTCTCATCCTCAAGGTTCTCTATATTAAACCCGCCATGGTCCTTAAATTCTTGTCTTATAGCCTGTATATCTGTAGTTTTCTCACGAACGTCAAGTATGGAAGTACCAACATGGCCTAAATTTCGCTCAATTCTTCTTCGATTATACTTATAAGGAATTTCTGGAACAGATTTTTTTCTTCCGTCAATAAATCTCTCTCTAACTTTTTGTTTTTGCAGAGCATGGGCTACGAATGTCGCCACAAATATGTCATCGTCCTCTTTAAAGTCTTCCCAATTAATTTCAGTCTCAGTATTTTCATTATTCTTAATAATGTCTGCCTTTGATTTATTGCCACTCTCCATATTCTAACTATAGCATAAAAACTTTGGTTATAATTTCTATTTTTGATTCTCATTTCGTTTAATCTTGACAAAACAATATTCCATGCTATAATATAACAATATCGTCCACCATAGAGGAGGTGATAGCATGCATGACGATTTAACCTTTAAGGTTGGTAATGATTATACGAAAGATAATCCTCTACCACCTAAAGAACCCCCTCTCCTTATAAGAGAGGTTGGTGACTTTGAGCTGAGATTTTTCTTTAATCCCAGCAGGTTCAATATCAAAAAAGTTGATATTACAACCTTAATAACCCGTTTGTCGCTGAGAGCTGGAATCAGCAAGCCTGATCTAGATAGACTCCAGTATGGTGAGATTGTAATCAGATTAAATCCCATCATCACGGACAAAAGGGACGTCGAGTATATTAAGAATCTTTTTCTTGAGTATTTCGACAATTTAGCACCAATTACTCTATAAGTCATGGCTCCACATTTAGGTGGGGCCTATTTTTTCTTGTGTTATAATCTGCATATGACGGAGAAGATAAATAATCCACCGCATGGTAATGAACACTATACTGAAAATGAGAAAAAAATAATAGCTATCGAAAAAGCGGTAGAAGCCGACAGGCCTCGGCTAATCGACTTTATTGGAAAGCGCTATTATAACAAAGAATATATAGATAAGGCTAATAAAGAATTAAGCGATAAGCTTAGATTTGAACGTGATTTCAGTGACGAATCAGGTAAATTTGCCGAGTGGGAATTTACCTATGCACTCGGCCACGGAGAAACATTACCAGGTTGCCGCGCAAGTCTTGCCTCCGAATATGACGATCATCTTAATGGCATCGATATCATCTGTAAACTTAGTGACGATACCAACAAAGCTCCTCATGTATTTGGCATAGATATATGTACCGCCACTTTACCTGACGCCGTCAGTAAGAAATTCGCCCGTGGAGATCATACGAGGGGTGATATTCCAGCCGGATGTTCTTTTATTAAATTTTACAAAGATAATAGTTATGTAGCATGCATGAAGGGTGTACCAAGGTTTATTCTAGGCGCAAGCCCCCTCTTCGTTGGTCATCAAAAATATCTTGATAATTTTCACCTAGATGAAGAAGGTTCAGTTTACCATACACCCGACCCTGACCTACAGTTTAACATTCTATCTAGTTTATTTATACAGTCAAATAGCTTAGCCGACAAATTACGTAATGAAACCAGTGGCAAAGACGAGACCATACGAAATCGCGCCATACAGACCTGCGATGCAGTTCAATTCGCATCTAGACGCGCACTGCATAGACTCATCGGCATAAAAGAAGGTGAAAATTTTATTGATAGCTTCAATACCGCACTGCTCAAAGCTCAAAAATTAAAAGTAAACGGATGTATAGATAGCTGTTATTATAATATTTTAGATCAAAGCCTAAAACACTAAGAAGATTGAGTTGTATTTGTTTTCATAAAGATCATTGCATACAAAAAACGGCCAGAAAATTCTGACCGTTTAACATATTAGGTATTATATCCAAGGATCAACTATTTACAACTTTTTCTGCAAGCTTAATAGCGTCTTCCTTGGTTTTCGCCACGGCAAAGAATCCACCTTTATGGCAAAAAATGGCTGTCTTCACCCCAGAAACCTCTGCGAGTTGCTCATCTTTCAGTCCACGCCAAGTATCTGGAAATGATTTTCTTTGCCCCCTCATATCTTCTTTTGATGGAGGGATTGCCTGTATATTCCAGTCTCCGTTTGTGGCAGGAAAAACTGCGAACAACAAGTTCATAGCTTTCGGCTCCTCTGACCCAACAACTTCTTCAAGCCAACCGCCGATAAACTGATCTATTACCAAAATAGGTCCGTCGACAGTCTTAATTTTATCAGCTATCAACTTGCGGCCACGCACAGTCGACATTGCCACCTTAATTTCGCGCACAAGAATTGCCGTTGCTAGGTCACATGCCCTTAAAAAACACACATCAGCATCTTCATTCTCATCCCAAAGGGAATTACAAGCGGAAATTACCGAGGATACAGACATTGAATCCCCCTTCTCTCCTTGTCCATTGTCCCTTGCATCGATACCTCGAATCAGCGCTTCATCGACTAATGACACTACCTCTGCAGCCATCACATCATCGATTGGCCTAGTTTTAGCCATCGATTTTACAATCGATGCACCATACTCACGCCAAATCAACCCTGCCGATGAGTAGCTAATTCCATCATCACGTATTTCAGAGAAACTCTTCTGGTGATGATCGAAACGTTTTCTGATAGGATCATATTCGCCTCCCACATCATAAACAATGGCTTTTGTGTTTTTTATAATCTCCTGGTCGCGCGTCCTCAGAAGCTCGACAGGGAATAATACAGAAAGCATCGCAGTTGCGAATACCTCATCCGCATGATGCGGCGCAGTATGTGTTACTGCATTTATCTTTTCATTATAAAACTTATGAATATTTATCATATGTATCCCTCCTTTAAGGTTCAACTAAAAACAACTTTAAGTCAAGACATATTATATAATATATTTACATTTTAATCAAGCAAAGCGTTAAGGTTCAGGACCTTTGCAACAAAAAGGCAATAAGTATTGCCAATAAAAAT